>NZFP01000031.1 GCA_002689325.1 Rickettsiales bacterium | reverse complement strand
TAGGTAGATTCCCACGCGTTACTCACCCGTTCGCCACTAAGGGATCCGGAGCAAGCTCCGGGCCTTCGTTCGACTTGCATGTGTTAAGCATGCCGCCAGCGTTCGTTCTGAGCCAGGATCAAACTCTCAAGTTTGAGAAACTAAGTAAAACTTAGTAGTTTGAACCCAACACAAACATGTATTCATCATACAGAATGTGTTAGGTGAAATATCACCACCTACACATTCCTTTGTTATTCAATTTTCAAACAGCTACAACTATTAAAAAAAATATTGATAATAGGTGAAAATTGTTATAAGCATATTAGTCATAATGGTCAATCTTTTTTTTTGAAAATGACCATATTAATTGAACACTTATTGAATTTAAAATGTTTGGTTCTAATTTTAAAAAATTTAATTCTGTTTTAATAATTTTTTTAGTTTTTATTTCACTAAAAAATATCTCCAAATTCACCGATAATACTATAGAAATTTCATCAGATGAATACACTTACCAATTTTCTTATGATAACTCCTCAAACTGGAATTCTGACGACGAAAAAAACGTAAACTTTGACCCAGATGGAGGCAAAAATTTAGACGCCTTAGACTTAGAGTCTGAAATTAAAAAATCACTAAAAAAAAGATTCGAACTTAAAAAAAGAACTGAATCTGAGAATATTTCTCAAAATATAGCCAACTACGTCGATACAGAGGTTGTCAGTGATTATATTTATGATCAAAATGACGTAAGCCTAAGTTTAGTCCCAGTAGAAGAAACTATTTTATTTTCTGGTATCCCTGAGCCTAAAATTAAACCTATTCCTAAAAGACCTGAATATTCAAAATCAGTAATAATCTCAATTAAAAATAAAAAAATGCTTTTAAAAAACCTTGAAAATTATCTAGATGACAGTCAATTGAGTTTAGTTTACAGAAGTTTAGAAAATAGTATCAATTTTAATTTTGAGGAAAATTTAACTTTTTTAATGGATGAAGAGGATTATGTACTAGAAATTCAAACACTTTCTAAAAATTTTAAAAATTTAAATTCAAGAAGAGATATCAATGAAAAGTTTATTTTTTATTATGAAAAAACTCCAACTGAAACAAAGGTTATTAGAAACAGGTTAGTTGTCAAAGAAAGTGTGAGTAGAACATTGAAATCAGCCGAAATTCCACCGGAAATTGCCAAAGAATTTATTCAGCAACTAAGTTACACAATTGACTTTCAAAGGGACGTAAAAAGTGGGGATATTATTGACATTCTATATGAGGCAGACTTCACTAAAAATGAGAATATTATTGGAAAGCCAGATTTACTCTATGGTCTTATGAATCTTAGAGACCACAAATTAGAATTATTCAGATATACTTTGAATAATGGAGTTACAGACTATTTTGACGCATATGGAAAGAGTATTAGAAAACACTTAATGAGAACTCCTGTTCAAGGCGCCAGACTATCTTCAAAGTTTGGAGTTAGAAAACATCCAATTCTTGGTTACAGTAAGATGCACAGGGGAGTAGATTTTGCTGCCAAAAGAGGTACTCCTATAATGGCTGCAGGTGATGGTAGAATTACATTTTCTGGAAGAAATGGAGCATTTGGAAGGTTCATTGAAATTAAACATCTTAACAATTTTAAAACTAGTTATGCTCACCTTTACAAGTTCTCAAAAGGAACAAAAAAAGGGAAATTAGTAAAGCAAGGTGAGATTATTGGTTATGTAGGAACATCTGGTAGAAGCACAGGCCCACATCTTCATTATGAAGTAAAACACAAAAACAGAACCATAAATCCAATGAAATTGAGACTTGAATCAACAATTAATGTTGAAGAACAAGATATGTCAAACTTTTATGCTAATATTTCACTCGCTAGAGAAAGGTTTTTGGCAACTCAGTTTACAGAATCAGAAGGAGCTGAAAACTTCTAAGATGAGTGACTTTCTTCTTCACTAACAGCAGATTGAAAAGGCTTAAGAGCCTCAATGCCATCACTTGTAAAACCTTTTTTCTTTTCTAAGCTGTCCTCAGTTGTCACATTCTTATATCTTTCATCTTTAGCGTTGATTGCTCTTTGAGTTCTTGATAATTTTATGTCAGCAATTTCGTTATGATTTTTATTTTTATTTTTAGGGTTGTCATTTGTTGATTGGTTGTCTTTACTTTTATCTTCATTTAATAATCTTTGATAATGCTCAGCGTATTGAAAAAAGTTTTCCGCAACAATTCTATCTCCATTAGAATGAGCGTCTTGTGCCATACTGATATACCTTTCCAAAGCTCTAGCTATAGATCCTCTAGTTTTTGGAGAACCTGATGCATTTAGGTGTTTAAAAGTGGAGGGCTTTCTGGATGAGGGTCTCAACCTTTTTTTTCGAAATTTGTTTTTTTCAATCAATTTTAAATTCAGATTTTATATTATTCTTAAAATACTATTTTTTTTTCAAAAGGAGAATTTACACTAACATCTTAAAAAATAAAACTCAAATTTTATTTTTTAAAAATTATTACTCTTTCCTTGTCAAATAAATCTTTTGATACACTAATAGTATTAAATTGGTTAAGCTCAAAAATTTTTTTAACTTTTTTGCTTTGACCATTCCCAACTTCAACCAGAATAAATCCATTCTTTTTTAAATAACTCCTACCCTCATCAGCAATTCTTCTGAAAGCATTTAATCCATCATATCCACCGCACAATGAGACTTTTGGATCAAATTTTTCAACCTCTGGTGGCAAAGTAATAATTTCACTTCTTTTTATGTAAGGTGGGTTTGAAACAATGATATCAAATTTATTTTTTACATTCGAAAACCAATTGCTTTTAAAAAAATTTATTTTACTCTCAATATTATGACGTTTTGCATTTTTTTTTGCAATTTGTAAAGCTTCAATACTAATATCTATTGCATCTGCTAATACACTTATTTTTTTATAAAGTTCTAGATATAATGATATAATAATACACCCACTACCAGTTCCTAAATCTAGTATTTTTATAGGTTTAGTCGACTTCTCTTTTAAACTTTTTACTAAATCAATTATTAATTCTGTTTCAGGCCTTGGATCAAGAGTTTGAGAATTTACAAAAAACTCCCTAGAGTAAAATTCCTTTTTTCCAATTATCTTTGAAAGTGGTTTTCCCATACCTCTCAAAGCAATTTTTTTTAAAAATATTTTAGTTTGTCTTTTTGAAATTTTTTTTTTTTTATTCACATAGTAATCATTGAAATCAATTTTATTAACTTTTGAGAACATTAAAATTGACTCATATTTTGGTCTAAGGACATTTTTTTTTTCTAAAAAATTTTTACCAACTTTTATTAAATTATAATATTTCATAATTTTAGTTCAGATAGTTTTTTCATATTATCATCAGTAACTAAAGCTGAAATTATTTCTTCTAAACTTTCACCATTCAAAATTTGATCTAATTTATATAAAGTTAGAGAAATTCTGTGATCTGTTACCCTTCCTTGAGGAAAGTTGTAGGTTCTAATTCTTTCAGATCTATCACCTGTACCTACCTGACTTTTTCTACTAAGCGCTCGCTCTTCATCCTTTTTTTGTCTCTCAACTTCATAAATTCTAGACCTTAAAACCTTCAGTGCTTTCGCTTTATTTTTGTGCTGAGATTTTTCATCTTGGCATTGAGATACGACTCCGGTTGGAATATGTGTTATCCTTACTGCACTATCAGTTGTATTTACTGACTGTCCACCTGGCCCACTTGATCTAAAAATATCAATTCTCAAATCTTTTTCTAAAATATCAACATCTACATCAGAAGCCTCGGGTAAAACTGCAACTGTTGCTGCAGATGTATGAATTCTTCCTCCAGATTCTGTTTCTGGTACTCTCTGAACTCTGTGTGTTCCAGACTCAAATTTCAATGTTCCAAAAACACTTTCACCAGAAATATTCAGTATTACCTCTTTAATTCCATCATGGTCTGTGTCACTTATATCCATTACTTCACATTTCCAATTATTTAGTTCTGAAAATTTTAAGTACATTCTAAAAAGATCTGAGGCAAAAAGAGCAGCCTCTTCACCTCCTGTCCCTGCTCTAATTTCAACAATTGCATTTTTTTCATCAGATGAATCCTTCGGAATTAGTAGTACTTTAATTTCGTTCTCTGTTTTTTGTTTTTTCTCTAATAAAATATTTTTTTCATTAATAGCTTCTGCTTTCATTTCATCATCTTCAGAAATCAAAAGTTCATCTAAATCTTTAACTTCTTTTTCACATCTAAAAAACTGATTTATTCTTTCTATTAAAGGTTTCAGATCTGAGTATTCTTTAGAGAGTTTTGCGTAATCAGAAAAATCATTACTGTTTAAATTATTTAGTTTTTCTTCAAGATTTGCGAAATTTTCTAAAATATCATTTAATTTTTGAGTGTCCATTATTACTCTTTGAATGATTCAAGAAAATTATAAATCTTTTTTTTAAAAATAACATCTCCCTCTTTTAAAAGGAAAGAATTCAAATTATCAAAAAAGATTTGTTTTTGACTTAAATTTAAGTTTAATTTTTTAAAAAAACTATTTAAAATTTCATTATTTTCAATATCTTCTAACAAAAAACTCTGATTCTCTGTAATTATATCCTTATTAAAAAATGAAAAAAATTGCTCTAAGTCGTTTAAATCAAACAAAAACAAATTACTTAACTTTGATACTGAAGGATTAATGTTGCCAGGAAGTGCACCATCAATTAAAAAAATTGGTTTTTGTCTTCTTAAAGCTAAAAGTTTTAAAATTAAATCTCTAGAAAAAACTTTTTCACCTTTTTTAAATCCAATCAAAAAAATATCCACCTTTTTATAATCCTCGAGAAATTTTTCCTCATCTATAATTTTTTTTACTTTTTCATCAAAAAAAACATTGATGGATTTATTAAAAATTCTCAATTTCTTAAAAGAAAATTTTTTAAGATTTTCTCTTATATCTTCAACCATTTCCTCGTCACCTATTGTAGCAACCTCAACACTTTGAGTTTCACCAAAGATTTGATGACTGATTTTGGCAATAGCCTTAGCAATTTGTTTGGGTTTTGAAGAAAAAAAATCTTTAGATTGTGTCATTATGATTAACCTTTAATAAATCTTTTCCAGAAATTTGTCTAAACTGCTGATTGATAAAGTTTCTTGATTTCCGGTTTGGAAATTTTTCCATATAATTTTTTTTTCTTTCCATTCATCTTCACCAAAAATTATACACCCATAGCAATTGAGTTTATTAGCTTTACTCATTTTTTTTTTAAAATTAACTCCGTCAATTATATTAAAAGAAATATTTTTATTAAATTTTAATGAATTATAAGTTTTAAGTAATTCCGTTTTAAGGCAGTTTGACATTGTAAAAATTCCAATAATTTTTTGGTTACATTCTAATTTATCCATTATCATTAAAATTCTCTCAATTCCTGCAGCCCAACCAATACCGCTCAAATCTTTTCCTCCAAGAGACTTAACTAACCCATCATACCTACCACCAGCAAGTACAGTATTTTGACTTTTACTCTCAGAAAAAATATATTCAAATGCGGTATGATTATAATAATCTAGGCCCCTTACTAGAAAAGGATTAACATCAAACTTAATATCCAAACTTTTAAGCATTTTTTTTATTTGTTGAAAAAACTCTTTTGAATCACTGTCAAGAAAATCCATTATTTGTGGCGAATTACTAAATAATTTTTTATCATCCTCATCTTTTGAATCTAAGATTCTCAAGGGATTGATTTCTATTTTTTTTTTACTTTCGGAAGATAATTTAGAGAAGTTACTTTTCAAAAATTTTTGAAGTTCAGTAATATATCTCTTTCTATTTTTTGGATCACCAAGTGTATTTATTTGTAATTTAAGCTTGTTTCGAATCTTTAATTTGTTTAAAAATTTTTCTGCTAAAATAATAGTTCTTACATCGTCTAAAAAATTTCTATCTCCAAAAACCTCTAGTCCAACCTGATGGAATTGTCTAAGCCTACCAGACTGTGGTCTCTCCCTTCTAAACATTGGTCCATGATAATAAAAGTTTTTATTTATATCCTCTTGCAACGAATTAGTGATCAAAGCCCTTACAATTGCTGCGGTGCCCTCAGGTCTTAATACAAGATCATCACCACCTTGATCTTTGAAATGATACATCTCTTTTGAAATTATATCGGATGAAACACCCAGTGTTTTCACAAAGATGTTTTCATGTTCTAAAATTGGTGTAGAGATTTTTTTAAAGTTATTAAAAACACATACGTCTTTGAAAGTTTTTAAAACATAATCATGCTCTAAAACTGTTTTACCAAAGATATCCTTTGTTCCTTTAACTGAGTTTAACTTTTGCAATTTTAGCTTTTACTTAATAATTCTTTTTGCTTTTTTTCACACAAATCGACTAAATGGTCTATCATATTTCCTTCTCTCAATATATGATGCTTCTCACCATCAAGGTATATTTGATGACTCTTACCTCCAGTTAATCCAATATCAGTTTCCTTGGCTTCTCCTGGACCATTTACAACGCATCCAATCACTGACAGCGTCATCGGTGTGGTTATGTGTTCTAATCTTTTTTCAAGTTCTCCTACAGTACTTATTACGTTAAAGTTTTGGCGAGCACATGAGGGACAAGAGATTATATTAACGCCCCTGTGTCTTAGGTTTAATGACTTAAGCATGTTAAATCCAACCTTGATTTCTTCGACAGGGTCAGCAGATAGCGAAACTCTTATAGTATCTCCAATACCCGCCCATAGCAAAGATCCCATACCAATCGAAGATTTTATTGTCCCAGGTATCATACCCCCAGCCTCAGTTATTCCGAGATGGATAGGATAATCACAAGCATCAGATATTCCATAATATGCTGCAACAGCTAAAAAAACATCAGATGCCTTACAACTTATTTTAAATTCAAAAAAATCATTATCCTCAAGAATCTTCACGTGATTTAAAGCTGACTCAACCATTGCTTCTGGGCAAGGTTCTCCATATTTTTCAAGAAGATCTTTTTCAAGGCTTCCTGCATTTACACCTATTCTAATTGAACAACCATTGTCTTTTGCTGCTTTGATAACTTCTCTCACTCTCTCTGACTTACCAATGTTTCCCGGGTTAATTCTTAGACAGGAAGCCCCAGATTCTGCTGCTTCTATTGCTCTTTTGTAATGAAAATGAATATCAGCAATGATTGGTATCTTAACCTCTTTGACAATTTTTCTCAAAGCCAGGCTTGATTCTTCGTCAGGGCATGAAACTCTGACCAAATCTGCACCAACATTCTCTAGCGATCTTATTTGGTTTACAGTAGCTTTTATATCAGTCGTGAGAGTATTAGTCATGGATTGAACTGATATAGGTGAGTCACCTCCGACTTCTACGTTACCAACGTTAATTTTTCTAGTTTTTTTTCTTTGAATATCTCGCCAGGGTCTTACACTCATTTAATATTTTCTTTTTTGGTTTAAATTTAAAATTACAATTAGTTTATTATAATTAAGTCTTGTAGCTATTCATAGTTTGAAAAACTTTTTTTCATTAAAAGAGTAACAAAATGATTAGACACGAGATGAAAAAAAATAAAAATACAATTAAACTTTTAAAATTTTTATAAAAAATAAATTCACTTTTACTTTTACTTTTACTTTTGCCAATGTCCGATGTGATTGAATTCATTTTTGAAAATTCACTAGAAATGTCCACGTCTAAATATTTTGCATAACTTTTAACAAATCCTAATCTTGGAACATGCCTCGGCATTTTTAAAAAATTTCCTTCTTCAATTAAATCCAAAAAAACTATACTTATATTTAATTTTTTTGAAATACCTTGAATTTTTCTTCTTTTTTGTTTTCTTTTTTGACTTATCTTTTTGCCAATATTTTTGAAAATCTCAGAGTTTTCTTTGTTTAATACATCATCAGGCATGATTTTTTGTTCTCTCACTAAGTAATTGTTTATCTATTTGCACAAGCAAATCATTAAAGATTTTTGAGACTGGTTGAATCTCTTTTACCATAGAAACACTTTGACCAGCCATTAAAGAACCATTCTCTATATCTCCATTTAAAACAGCATTTTTTAAAGAGCCAGCCCAAAAGTGTTCAATTTCCAATTGAGCTTCTC
The DNA here is from genome assembly GCA_002689325.1 of Rickettsiales bacterium. GTDB lineage: Bacteria > Pseudomonadota > Alphaproteobacteria > Methylaequorales > Methylaequoraceae. Next base: position 6,823 of record NZFP01000031.1, on the reverse strand, counting down.
TAAGCGAAATTTTTTTTTCTTCAATTAGATTTAAGAGTTTTTTTTGTTCATTAACAAATTCTTTAGTTGCACTGTTTTCGATTGCTCTTACAGGTATAATTGGAAATCTCTCATCAAGCTTAACAGAAACTTGTGCATTTCTTGCTTCTGATTTTATAAAGACTTTTTTAAAATTTTCATGCGCAATTGATTCAGTCGCACATACAAACCTAGTCCCTATTTGGCAACCTGATGCACCTAATTGTAGATATTTAAGAATTATTTCACCTCTTCCAATACCACCCGCAACAAAAATAGGAACTTCATTTATTTCAGGAAGTATGTCTTGAATTAATACATTTATTGAAACTGGTCCTATATGTCCTCCCGCCTCGCTACCCTCTAATACGAGCGAATCGATACCATATGAAATCATTTTTCTTGCAATTGATAATGTGGTGGCAAAACACATTGTTTTAATTCCCTTGTTCTTAAGAAGTTCGATTTGTCTTTTTTTTGGAAACCCTCCAGCAAAAACAACCAGACCTGTTTTTTTCTTTATACAACAATCAATAAGATCATCAATATCGGGGTGAAGTAAAATTAAATTCACTCCAAATGGCTTGTTTGTCATTTGTTGGGTAGCTTCAATTTCTTCTCCCAATTGCTTAGAGTTCATAGAGCCACAAGCTATAATTCCAAAACCACCGGCATTAGATATTGCAGAAACCAAATTCCTTTCTGACAACCAAGTCATTGCACCACCCATAATAGGATATGTGGTACCTAAAAATTTATTCCCTCTAGAAAATAAACTTTGCCTACAAACTGAGTCCATAAGCCTTATGCAAAGAATTTAGTGCAATTTTTTTCTTATCTGATTCAATTAACACGCTTATCTTAATTTCAGATGTTGAAATAACTTTAATATTTATATTTTTTTTTGCTAATGTTTCAAACATAATTTTTGCCACTCCTACATTACTTTTCATACCAACACCGACAATAGATATCTTGCAAATTTTAGTATCAAAAGAAATTCTTTTAAATTTTATTTTTGAATCTCGCAAAACCTTAACGGCTTTTTTACAGTCATCCAATGGAACTGTAAAGGTAATACTAGCAAACTTTCCATCATCAGTGATATTTTGGACAATCATATCAACATTAATATCTGCCTCAGCTAGAATACTAAAAATTTGACCAGCTACTCCTGGTTTATCAGGTATTCCTTTCAAAGAAATATTGGCATCATTTTCTGATGCTGATATTCCAGTTACAACCTCTTTTTCGAGTTTATTTTCTTCCTTTACAACCATGGACCCTAGCTTTCTATTAAAAGAACTTCTTACATGAATCTTAATATCATATTTCATAGCTAATTCAACTGATCTAGGATGAAGAACTTTAGACCCGAGTGATGCCATTTCAAGAATTTCTTCATAAGTTATATTTTTAATCTTTTTTGCATCTCTAACAACCCTGGGGTCGGAAGAGAAAATTCCCTCTACGTCAGTGTATATCTCACAAATTTTTGATTTCAGAGCTACTGCCATGGCAACAGCACTAGTGTCTGAACCACCTCTTCCAAGAGTTGTTATTCTTTCTTCAGGGCTAATACCTTGGAAACCAGCAACCACTAATACGTCAAATTTTTTAAACAATTTTAAAATTTTTTCTGTATCTATTCTTTCAATCCTTGCTTGACTAAATTTATTATCAGTAATTATTGGAACTTGCCAACCAAGAATTGAACGAGACCTTACTCCATTTTTATTCAAAAAAGTACTAATTAACGCAGATGAATATTGTTCACCGGTTGATAAAATTACATCGTATTCTGGTTTATTGATATCAGAATCAATTTTTTTATATTGCTCTACTAAATCATTTGTAACACCACTCATAGCGGAAACCACAACGATTATCTTCCTATGGCCACTTAAAATTTTGTTCTTAACCAACTGTTGCAAGTTTTTAATTCTACTTAAATTAGCAACAGACGTTCCACCAAATTTCATTACTAATATTGACATTATTTTTTTATTGTTTCACAAATTAAATATAAACATATGTAAATATATTGATATGAAAAGCAAGAGAATTACAATTCAAAAAAATAACAATAAAAATATTTTTGATGAGTTATCTAGTGAGTGGTGGAATGAAACAGGAAACTTCGAAGCTCTGCACTCATTTAACCCAACCAGAATTAAATTTATTTTAAATTCAATTGGAAAATCAATTAAATCCTTAAATATTCTTGATATAGGATGTGGCGGGGGAATTTTATGCGAACCACTTGCTAGACTTGAAGCCAACGTTACTGGAATAGACGAAAACGAAAAGGCAATTTTAGTTGCAAGAAAGCATGCAAAGAAAATGAATTTAAAAATAAATTATAAACAAGGTAGCATTAATGACATAAGTTTTCAGAAAAAATTTGATATTATAACATGTATGGAAATTCTAGAACATGTTGAAAGTGTTGATTTACTCATAAAAAAATCAAGAGAATGCCTTAAGAATGGTGGGGTTTTTGTTGGTTCAACAATAAACCAAACAATTACATCATACTTAACTGCAATTTTTTTTGCAGAAAATATTTTGAAAATTGTTCCAAAGAATACACATCAATGGACCAAATTTATAAGACCAAACAATTTAAAAAAAATACTCCTTAGAAATGAATTCTCGGATATTAAATTTCAGGGAGTATTCTATAATTTTCTCAAGAAAAAGTGGAATTACGTAAATACAGAAAAAATAAATTATTTATTTTCATCTAAGCTAGAATGAATAAAGTTTTTTATCAAAGCTCATTATTAAGATATATTAGATCTAAAAAAGGCATGGCTCTGGATCTGGCTTCTGGTGATGAAACATTTGTAAACCTATTATTGAAAAATCATTGGTATGTTGATTCAGTTGATTTAAAAAAAAAAACTAATTTTCACAAAACAAACTATTCTTTTAATCAAATTGACTTAGAAAAAACAAAATTGGCAAAAATACGAAAAAAGTTAGCTCTGAAGAAATATGATCTGGTTATTTTATTTAGGTTTTTGAACAGACCTCTCTTAAAAATAATTCCCTTTTTAATGAAAAAAAATGGTCTTTTTTTTTGTGAAACATTTATGATTCAAAATGGTAAAGGTAAATTGAATACAAAAACTAATATGCTTCTAGAAAAAGAACTTTTAAATTTAAAACTTTATAAATTAAATCTTTTAAAATTTTACCAAGGAAAAGATTTACGAAAAGGTAATTTTATTCAAACTGCTATTTTTAAAAAAGTTTAACTAAAACTCTGTCATTGCTGGAATTCTTTTTCTATAAAAATTTACCTTCTCTAAATCGATGTCACATGAAATTGATCCAATCGAATTTTTAGCTCTTTTTAAAATTTTTCCCCATGGGTCAACTATCATTGAGTTCCCAAATGTGCGTCTTCCGTTATCATGATAACCACATTGCGCCGGCGCAAAAACAAAACATCCATTCTCAATCGCTCTAGCCCTCAACAGTGACTCCCAATGTGAAATACCTGTTGTATAAGTAAATGCAGCTGGAATAGAAAAAAAATGAGCCCCTTTTTTAGCAAGTTTTTTGTAAAGTAAGGGAAATCTTAAGTCATAGCAAATTGTCATTCCTAAATTCCCCCATGGAAGTTTCGTAAGATTAATTTTTTTACCTGAATCATAATTCTTAGACTCAATGTATTTTTCTTCTTTACTTAAAAAAACATCAAAAAGATTTATCTTATCATAACTTGAAACTACTTCTCCTTTAGGATCAATTATAAGAGAACGATTAAAGAATTTATTATTTTTGTTTTTTTTAGGAACTGAGCCAATAAGGATGTAAGAATTTTTCTTTTTTGAATAGTATTTTATTAAATCAAGAAATTGGTTATTCCAATTTGATAAAAAATCGTTTATTCTTTTTTTTTCATCTGAAAAAATTGCAACACACTCCGGCAAACAAATTAAATTTATTTTTGTAGCCTTAATTTTCTTAAAAATCTTATCCAGCATTTCAATATTTTTCGATGGAAATTGGCTACTATTAGTCTGAATACAAAAAACTCTAATTTTCATTCTTTTAACAATAAGTTTAATTTTCCTTCTTCATGAAATCTTTTAAGATCATCATACCCTCCAATATGATTTTCTCCAAAAAATACTTGAGGAACAGATGTTCTCCCATTAGATAATTTAATCATTTGATTTTTTATTTTAGGATCATTATCAACTAGAACTTCTTCAAAATTTAGATTAAGTTTTATTAAAAGTTTTTTTGCTGCAAAACAATATGGACAAAGCATAGATGAATATACTAAAATTTTCATAATTATGGATTATAATATTTACAAAAAATTATCAATTGAAGAAAAAAATAAAGCTTTTAAAAAATGGAAAACTGATAATTTTTTTTTTAAATCTTTTTCAAGAATCCTTTACAATAAAATTTTAGAATTGAAACCTGGATTTGAGAATATTCTGCTTTTATCCAGTGACTTAGATGAAACTGTAGAAGAGGTTTCAAAAATTAGCGCTAAAAAATTAATTTATGTATCGCAATATAAAATTTTTGAAAAGGAATTTTTTAAAAATAAATCATACAATCTGATTTTTTCTGATTTTGATAATTTACCATTAAGAAAAAATAGCTTTGATTTAATAATATGCAATTTTTGTACAAACAAAGTCTTAGACAAAAAAAGTTATCTACAAAAACTACTTGATATTTTAACAGATGATGGCCTTTTTATTTGTAATTTTTTTGGTGAACAGACACTTACTGAACTCAAGCAGTGCTTTTTTATTGCTGACGATAAATTTTTAAATGGAGCCTTTAATAGAATTCCAAGAATCTATTCAATGGCTGATTTTAGTAATTTATTAACAGGGATTGGTTATAACGAAATTGTTACGGAAAAAGTTAATTTTGATATTTTTTATAAAAATATTATACGTATCCTAAAAGATATTAAAAATATAGGCGAAAAAATTCCAATAAAAGAACCAAAAGAAAAAATTTCAAAAACGTATCTCAAGTTTCTAAATAAAATATATAAAAGAGAATTTGCTGATCAAAACTCTCAACTCAAAGTTACCTTAGATATAATCTCTATAAGTTGTTGGAAGCAATTAAAAAATAATTTAAAAAATTGATAATCTTTTTATTTGATGAAAGCATTTTAAAATCTTTAATTTCGCTAAATCTTATCCATTTAACTTTTTGATTTTCTAAGGCTTCAATTTTTCCATACCAAGAGTCTAAAGAAAAAAAATTTAGGTTAATTATTTCTCTTCTTCTTTGAACTTGATATGAAAATAGAAAAATCAACTTGTTAATGTTAATTTTAATTGAGAGTTCTTCATTTAATTCTCTCTTCAAAGCCTCAATTAAAAATTCATTTTTTTTTACTTTACCCCCGGGAAATTCATAAAATCCACCAAAGGGTTTATTTGCTGGCCTGGAAGTAATCATTAGTTTATCTTTTTTTCTTAAAATACAAGCAACAACTTTAATAATTTAGCTCCTGTAATCGGTATTTATACTAATGTAACTTTTGGTAAGATCACAGGTCCAAACTGACCAGCATCCATTACCTTTTCCTACTGTAACTGAAATTTCAATTTCTTTTCTCTTTAAATAGTTGTTTATTCTTTTTATGTTTTTTGACAATAAATTCTGTCCAGACTTTAAAATAAAAAGTTTACCAAATTTTATCGATATTTTTGAGTTTTCTAGAGTTACACCAGTCTTACCTAATGCCATTATAATCCTTCCCCAGTTTGAGTCAGAGCCAGCCATAGCAGTTTTAAATAATGGTGAGTTTGCAATTGACATTCCTAATTTTTTAGCATCTTTATAATTTTGAGCACCATCAATTGAAATTTTTATAAACTTTGAAGCTCCCTCTCCATCTTTTACAATTAAATGTGACAAATTAGCCATTAAACTTTCAAGTTTATTAAAAAATTCTTTTTTTTTGGAGGGTGGTAGACTTTTTTTATTTTTGACCAAAACCAACAACACCATATCACTAGTTGATGTATCACTATCTACAGTGATTGAGTTAAAAGTTTTTTCTACAATATTATTAAATTCTTTTTTAATTTCACTTTTTTTTAATGTGATGTTTGAAATTACAAATGAAAGCATTGTAGCCATATTTGGAGCAATCATTCCCGATCCTTTGGCAATTCCATTAATATAAATTTTTTCTTTTTCATTATATTTAATTTTCTCAGAATATAGTTTTGGAAAAGTATCAGTGGTTCTAATTGCATTAGCTGCTTTTAACCAACTTTGAGGATTATTATTCAGATTCTTAATTAATAAAGGAATTTTTCTAATAATTTTTTTATAGTCCAAGGGCTCACCAATTACTCCAGTAGAAGCCATGTAAATCTCTTTTTGATTAATTGACAATTTCAAAGAAAGAGCTGTAATAATTTTTTTTAAAGCCTCTTCCCCTTTTTTTCCATTAAAAACATTCGCATTCCCTGAATTAATTATCAGAGCTGAAACTTTACCATTTTTAATAATTGATTTGTTCCATATTATTGGTGCACCTGGAGTCTTTGAATTTGTAAAAACACCATAAATTTGACTTGGTAAATCAAACTTTATCAAAACTAAATCATCTCTAAAGTTTTTCTTAATACCACAACTTACTGATGAAACACTTACACCATCAATTTCATAAAGTTTTTTTAGTTTGTTTGGTGCCAAAGGAGAAGTTTTTATTATCATTTTAAAATAAACAAAAAATAATTATATCCTTATCTATAAAATTATTATAAATAAATACAATGTTAAATTTTCTCTC
>NZFP01000030.1 GCA_002689325.1 Rickettsiales bacterium | reverse complement strand
ACCGGTGTACTCGGCTTTGCAGGCCGGTGCGTAGCCTCTCCGCCACCGCACCATTATTGTTTAATCTATTGTAATAACTATTAATACTAAATATATTAAATCAATACTTAATACACTGTGGAATAAAATGCACGAAAAATTTTTTGAAACTGCAAGGTCTAATATGGTCAAAAACCAAATTCTTCCAAATAATGTTAAAGGAAGAGAGTTAATTGATGCACTATTAGAAATAAAAAAAGAACTTTTCGTTCCTAATAAAGATATGGACCTAGTTTATAGTGATAGTGACATTTTAATTAATAGTGAACGAAATATCATTAGAACATTTGTAGTAGCAAAAATGCTTGATAAATGTAATTTTAAAAAAAATAACACAATATTGGTTATTGGTTGCTTGACTGGATATACCTTGGCAATAATTTCAAGATTAGTTAACTATGTCTTTGGAATAGATAATGATAGGAATTTAACACAAATTGCTAATGAAAACATAAATAATTTAAACATATTAAACTGTTCTGTATTTTATAAAAAAAATTTATCAATAGGTTTAGAAAAAAGTGGACCATTCGATAAAATTTTTATAGAAGGTTCTGTTGAAAAGGTTCCCGACAACTTACTTAAACAACTAAAAGATAATGGAGAAATATTTACAGTGATTAAAGATAAAGGAGATAACAGTGTTGGCGAGTTCATAAGAGGTTTAAGGGTTGGTTCTGGAATTTCCATTGAAAAGTTTTTTAATACTAACGTTAATGAACTTAAAGATTTCATAATCTGAGATTATGAACATGAAAATTTTTTTTATTTTATTAGCTTCGCTTATATTTAAAACTGCAGTTTCTTCAAATGAGGTTTATATAAATAATGATTTATCCGAATCTCTTGTAAGTTTGTATGATTATAACCCTAAAATAAAATATGAAAGAGAGATTCTCAAATCAAAGGATGAATTATTACCTAGAGCTTTTTCAAACTTTAGACCGGAAATATCAGGTTACTATCAAAAAGGTAAGGTTAATACAAGCTCTAAAGGATTCAACATTATTTCAGATGGTATAAGAACAGAGACTAATAAAGGTGTCATTGTCTCACAAAGTATTTTTGACGGAGGAAGTAGTTTTAGTGAAATCCAAATTTCAAAAAATGAAATTTTTTCTCAACGCTTCTACTTAAGAAATATTGAGCAAGAGGTTTTTCTAGAGGGAATAAAATTGTATGCAGAATTTGCTACTGAAAGTTCAAATTTTATTTTAAAGAAAAAAAATGTAGAGGTTCTCAAAAGACAATTAGAGTTAACAAAAGAGCAATTTGAAATAGGTGAGGTTACAATGACTGATGTTTCGATTGCCGAAGCAAGACTTTCCCTTGCGGAATCTGAAAACTTAGAATCAACTAATAATCTTAATTCATTAAAAGCAAATTTTCTTTCAGTATTTGGTAAAGGACCTAATGCCCCTATAATTGAAATGCCATTAAAAAAAAGTCACTGGGAAATAGATGAATTAAAAAGAAAAGCCCTTGAAAACAATCCAAAGATAAAGGGTCTTAAATATAAAATTAAATCATATGAAAAACAAATTCAATCTTTAAAAAGAAAGCAACTACCATCAGTAAAATTAGAGGCTGAGGCAAAAATTAATGAAGGTTATTTTAGAACTGATAGCAAAAGAGAAGTTCTCTCAGCATTTGCAAAAATTGATATTCCCATTTATCGATCAGGCTTAGCATCATCGGAAATAAGAGGTATAAGAAAACAAGCAACAGCAGAAATTGAATTGTTAAAACTGGAAAAAAAAATTTTAGAATCTAATTTAATTGCTTCAAAGTCTTCACTTGATTATTCACTTTCTAAGATTAATGCTTTTAAAAAACAGATTGAATCTAATAAAATTTATCTTGAGGGCCTAAAGCAAGAACTTCAACTTGGTGAAAGAACAATATTAGATGTTTTGAATGGTGAGCAAGAATTATTAGAATCATCCCTAGGTCTTGTTATGGCCTATAAAGATTATTTTATATCGTACTATGAACTTTTCTTTCATTTAGGCAAACTTAATGCGAAGGATTTAAATTTAAATGTTATTTTATTTGATGATGAAAAAAATTATAACGCGGTTAAAGGTAAATGGTTGGACATCATTGAGTAATTAATATGTTAGATAAAAGATTAAATTTCATAGAAATAGAAAAAAAAACTCTAGCTAAATGGGAAAAAGAAAAACTCTTTTTATTTAAAGACTCTGATAATTCTAAACCCTATACAATAATAATGCCCCCACCCAATGTTACAGGAAGTTTGCATATGGGTCATGCACTAACTTTTACTCTTCAAGATATTCTTATTAGATTTAATAAAAAATTAGGAATGAATGTTCTGTGGCAACCAGGAACAGATCATGCAGGTATTGCTACAGAAATAATAGTTGAAAAAAAAATAATTAGTGAAAAAAAAAAAAATAAAAATGATCTTGGTAGGGAGGAGTTTCTCAAGCAAATATGGGAATGGAAAGAAAAGTCCGGCAATAAAATTGTTGATCAGTTAAAAAAACTTGGAACAGCAGTTGACTGGACTATAAGTAAGTTTACTCTTGATGAAGAATGCAGCGATGCCGTTAAGGAGGCCTTTATTCAGCTTTTCCAAGACGGATATATTTATCAGGATGAAAGGTTGGTTAACTGGGACCCTAAACTTCAAACTGCAATTTCAGATCTAGAAGTTAACCAAAAGGAAGTTAATGGGAGTTTATGGTTTTTAAAATATAATATAGAAGGAACTAATGATTTTATTGAGGTTGCAACAACAAGACCTGAAACTATGTTTGGTGATGTTGCTATTGCTGTACATCCAAAAAACAAAGCTCAAAATTCATATATAGGAAAAAAAGCAATAATCCCTTTAACAAAAAGATGCATTTACATAATTGCAGATGAATATGCAGATCCTTCCAAAGGTTCAGGTGCGGTTAAAATAACACCTGCGCATGACTTCAACGATTTTTTAGTTGCAAAAAAGCATAATTTAAATTGTATAAATATTTTTGATAAGCAGGCAAAGTTAAATTCATCAGCGCCAAATAAGTTTTTTGGAATGGATAGATATGATGCAAGAAAATCTATAATCAAAGCTTTAAAAGAAAATGGACAGTTATCTAAAATAGAAAATAACAAAATGATTCTTCCTATTGGGGAGAGAACAGGTGAGGTTATTGAACCGTTATTAACAAAACAATGGTTTTTAGATTCAAAAAAACTTTGTAATGAAGTTTTAAGATCGATTAAAAAAAAAGAAATTAAATTTCACCCTGAATCGTGGATGAATACATTTAAACATTGGATAAATAATATTGAGCCATGGTGTATCTCAAGACAAATTTGGTGGGGGCACCGCATTCCTATTTGGTACACAGATGATGGTCAAAAAATTGCAGCTAAAGATTTAAATCATGCAAGAAGCATTCTAAGGAAAAAAGGCATCAAAGGTGAAATAAGTCACCAAGAATCTGATGTTTTAGATACATGGTTTTCTTCAGCTCTTTGGCCTTTTTCAACTCTAAATTGGCCACAAAAAAATAAAATATTATCTAAATATTATCCCTCTGATGTACTGGTAACTGGATTTGATATAATTTTTTTCTGGGTAGCAAGAATGATAATGATGGGATTATTTTTTATGAAAAAAGTGCCATTCAAAAACATATATATTCATCCACTAGTTAAGGACGAAAAAGGTGAAAAAATGTCTAAATCAAGGGGTAACGTAATTGATCCTATTGAAATGGCTAAAATTTATGGTTCAGATTCCTTAAGGTTTACTCTTGCTAATCTCTCAACACAGGGAAGAGATATTAAGTTATCTAATAAACTTGTTGAAAACAGTAGAAATTTTATAACGAAAATCTGGAATGTGGCGAGGTTTTATGAGTTTAATGATTTTAGATTAGATAGAAAATATAATATTAAAAAAAATAAACTTCCCATAAACAATTGGATAATTGTTAGATTAAATGAAACCAAAAGAAAAATCTTAAAAAATTTAAATGAATATAAATTTAACCTACTACTTAATGAATTATATCATTTTGTATGGAATGATTTTTGTGATATTTATCTAGAATTTTGCAAAATTCATTTAAGAGATGAAAAAAATAAAAAAGAAATTTCTAGTAATTTTAGCCAAGTATTTAAAGTAATTTTGAATTTTCTCAACCCTATCATTCCTTTTGTGACTGAGGAAATATCTTCAAAACTCAAATTTACCAATAATAGCCTTTTTTCCGAGAGTTTTGATAATAACCTCTTCAGTAAAAATGAAATTTCTGTAAAAGAAATAACTGATTTTAATAAACTTATAAAACTTGTTAAAGATATAAGAACTGAATTTACAGGAAAAAATTTAACAAATTCTTCCTTATTAATATTTTCCAAAAAAAAAGTTTCGTGGATTAATAATAATGATGTCTTGCTTCTATCATTATTTAATTTTGATAAAATTATCTACGGAAACCTATATAATGAGTCAAAGTTTATTATAAGCTCAAAAATTAAATTTAATGTATCTGAAAATGGTCAAACAATAATTGAAGAATCAAATATAAATAAGAAAATTGAATTTTATGAAAAAGAGATTGTTTTTTTTGAAAAAAAGCTTAAAAACAAAAATTTCATAAATAAGGCACCAAAAAAAGTTGTTGACGAGAATAGGACAAAATTAGTAGAGGCAAAAAAGAATTTAGAATTTTTAAAAAAAAATGTACAAAATTAAGTTTAAAGATTTAATTTTAGTCTCAAATAAAAAAAGAATTTCTTCTAATTATAAAACTATATTTTTTTTTATGGTATGGGGAACTCCAGTAATGATTTTAATTTCTTAATTAAAAAATTAGATAAAAAATACCAACTTTTGATTCCAGAATTACCTGGTCATAATAATGATAAGTTTAATAGTAAGTTTTCTTTAATTAATTACGCTAATTCAATTGTATTACTTATTTTAAGGAATAATTTATATAACTTATTTTTTTTTTCACATTCAGTTGGAGGTATAATCCCTATACTTATTGCTAAACGAATAAAACAAAAAAAGAAAATTAAAAAATTTTTTAACTATGAAGGAAATCTTACAGAATATGATACTGATACAATAACAAAAAAAACTTTAAGTTATGATATCGAAGAATTTGATGAAAAGTTCAATAAACTTATTAAAATCTGTAAACAATCTAATCAGAGTGCAATAAGATTATGGTCAGACTCTTTAAACAAAACTTCATCAGAAGCTTTTTATTATTTATCTAAAGATACTGTTATGTTATCAAAAAAAAGTATTCTTCTTCAATTTTTTAGAATTTTTTTTAGAAGAAAATTATATATGTTTGGCTCTAATTCACTTTTAAATTTGCCAGAATCTTTTTTTGGTTCCGAAAGATTAATTTTAAAAAACACGGGACATTTTGCCTTTTATGATGATAATACAAAATTTTTAAGTATTTTTTTAAAACTTATTTATAACTGTAAATAAATGATAGATAAATCTAAATTACCTAGTAGACATGTAAGTGAAGGACCAAAAAGTTCGCCTCATAGATCTTATTATTATGCGATGGGTCTTACTGATGAAGAAATAGGTCAGCCTTTTGTTGGAGTAGCCACGTGCTGGAATGAATCTGCACCATGTAATATTTCGTTATCTAGACAAGCGCAAGCTACGAAAAGTGGTGTAAAAAAAAATAGAGGAACTCCTAGAGAATTTACAACTATAACAGTAACAGATGGTATAGCAATGGGACATGAGGGAATGAAATCGTCACTGGTTTCTAGAGAAATAATTGCTGATTCTGTAGAGGTCGCTATTCGTGGTCATTGTTATGATGGTTTGGTTGGTATAGCAGGATGTGATAAATCTCTTCCTGGATTAATGATGGCGATGTTGAGATTAAATATTCCATCTGTATTTTTATATGGTGGTTCGATACTTCCAGGGAAATATAAAAATAAAGAAGTTACAATCCAAGATGTTTTTGAAGCTGTTGGAGAATATGATGCAAAGAAAATTTCTGAAAAAGAGCTTTGCGACCTTGAGAAAGTCGCTTGTCCATCAGCTGGTTCATGTGGTGGACAGTTTACAGCTAATACCATGGCTTGTGTTGCTGAAGCAATAGGGCTTGCACTACCAGGTTCATCATCAACCCCAGCACCATACGAATCAAGAGATGAATTTGCTTTTGATTCAGGTTTCAGTGTGATGGAATTGATTAAGAAACAATTAAAACCTAGGGACATTGTTACTAGAGATTCATTAATTAATGCTGCTAGGGTTGTTGCTTGTAGTGGTGGCTCGACTAACGCAGCTCTACATTTGCCAGCAATGGCGAATGAAATAGGTATTAAATTTGATATTTTTGATGTAGCAAAAATTTTTAAAGAAACACCATATATTGTTGACTTAAAGCCAGGAGGAAAGTTTTTGGCTAAAGATCTTTTCGAAATTGGAGGAGTACCAATTATTTTGAAGTCACTATTAGATGGAGGTTTTTTAAATGGTGATTGTCTTACAGTAACGGGAAAAACTTTAGAGGAAAATTTAAAAAACGTGAAAATTAATTATCGATCTCAAGAAATAGTTTATTCAACTGAAAACCCAATTTCTCATACTGGAGGTGTTGTTGGCTTAAGCGGTAATCTCGCTCCTGATGGTTCAATAGTAAAAGTTGCTGGAATGAAATCAATGAAATTTAAAGGTCGAGCAAGATGTTTTGATTGTGAGGAAGACGCATTTGAAGCGGTTAGTAAAGGTAATTATTCAGAAGGTGACGTAATTGTTATTAGATATGAAGGACCAAGAGGTGGTCCGGGAATGAGAGAGATGTTAGCAACTACGGCCGCAATATATGGTCAGGGAATGGGTGATAAAGTTGCTTTAATTACAGATGGAAGGTTTTCAGGTGCAACTAGAGGTCTTTGTATTGGACATGTAAGTCCAGAGGCTGCAGCTAGAGGACCTATCGCATTAGTTCAAGATGGTGATATTATTGAAATTGATGCAGATAAAGGTTTAATTAATTTAAATGTTGATAAAAATGAATTAGAAAAAAGGAATAAAAAACTTAAAGTTAAGGAAAACGATTTTGGGTCTGGAGCATTATGGAAATTCTCACAAAGCGTTGGGTCTGCAAGGTATGGAGCTGTTACTCACCCTGGAGCATCAAAAGAGAAGAAAACGTATTCAGATATTTAAATACTATATTGATAATTTTATCCAAAATGGAATGTGATCAGAGGGTTTTTGTTTTCCTCTATATTCTTTTTCAAAAAAAATACTCTCTACCATACATGAAAGCTTGGGTGATAGTAAAAAATGATCAATCAATAGACCATAATTTCTTTCCCAACTAGCTTTTTGGTAGTCCCAGAATGAATAAATTTCTCCTGGTTTATAAAATAACCTTACTATATTTGTAAGACCTGAAGATAGAATCTCTCTAAATCTTTTTCTTGATGAAATATGACCTAAAGCGTCATTTTTCCATCTATCAAAGTCTTGAACATCATCTGGATGTTCAAGTACATTAAAGTCTCCCGCAAGAATTATGTTAATTTTAGAATTGATAAGTTTTTTTATTACTTTATGTAGTTCACTATACCATTTGATTTTATAAGAAAACTTTTCTTCAGACTCAATTGGATTTCCGTTAGGTGCATAAATATTAATTAAATGTAAATTAAAGTTATTTTTAATCTTTATTCCGCAAATCCTAGCTTCACTTTTAAAAATATCACATTCGAAATTTATTTCTTCAAACTCAATTTTTTTTTTTATTAAAATTGCAACCCCATATTTTCCTTTTTCACCTTTAATTACAAGATTATAGTTTTTTTCCTTGTAAATGAGTGGAAATTCATTGTCTTGACATTTGATTTCTTGTAAAAAAATAACATCTGGGTTTAATGAATTAATTAATTCTAATAAGAGGTTTTCCCTCATTCTGACAGAGTTGATGTTCCAGGAACATACAATCATTTTTTAAACGGAAAATGAAGTTCCACAACCACAAGTAGATGTTGCTTTGGGATTTGAAATTTTAAAATAGGATCCAATCATATCCTCAACAAAATCCAGTTTTGCATCATTTATAAATTCAAGTGAGGTTGAATCAATTAAAATTTTGACTTCATTATAATCCAATACTTTATCATCTTCACTAATTTTATCGTCAAAATCAAATTTGTAAGAGAAACCTTGGCAGCCTCCACCGTCAATAGAGATTCTAAAAAATTTTTTTTTGTTTTTACTTGAAACTTCAATGATTCTTTTTAAAGCGGATTTAGATACATCAAACATTATACAAAATACAAATTTATGTTAATAATAATTATATAATAGATTATGAAAGAATATTCAAATTTTTCAATAAATTATAAAAAATCTAAGGGTAGAGTTTTTTTCGAGGAGGATGACACTTTCAGAACTTGTTTTATGAGAGATAGGGATAGAATAATTCATAGTTCCGCTTTTAGAAGATTGAAATATAAAACACAAGTATTTGTATATAATAAAGAAGACTATTTCAGAACAAGACTTTCTCATAGTATTGAAGTTTCTCAGTTGGCTAGATCAATAGCAAAAATCTTTAGAGTGAATGATGATTTAGTTGAATCTATTTCATTAGCACATGACCTAGGTCACACACCTTTTGGACATGCTGGTGAGGATGAACTGAACAATAAAATGAAAAAAAATGGTGGATTTAATCATAACTTTCATGCTTTAAAAATCCTTACTAAACTTGAAAAAAAATATTCAGGGTTTGATGGTTTGAACCTTACTTTTGAAACGCTAGATGGTATTTTAAAACATAATGGTCCAATCAAATTTAAGGTTCCAGAGTACGTATCAGATTTTATTGTATTTTTTAATGGTGATTTAAAAAAAAATGGTTCCTTTGAATCTCAACTTTCCTCAATTTGTGATGATATAGCATATAATAATAACGATATTGATGATGGGTTGCATGCAGGTTTTTTTTCCATTGATGAGCTTTCAGAAATTGACTTAGTAAAATCAGTTTTAAAAGGAATAAAAAAGAATAAATTCAACGACTCTTCAAGGATTAGATATGAATTAGTAAGAAATTTGATAAAAATTATGATGAATGATTTAATACAAAACACTAAAGCAAATCTTCAAAAGTACAAAATTAAATTTTCGGATGATATTGAGTCTCAAAAAGTTAAAATTGTATCGTTAAGTGATGATATGATAAAAGAAGAAAAAAAATTAAAAATTTTTTTA
Source organism: Rickettsiales bacterium (assembly GCA_002689325.1). Taxonomy (GTDB): domain Bacteria; phylum Pseudomonadota; class Alphaproteobacteria; order Methylaequorales; family Methylaequoraceae. Next base: position 20,945 of record NZFP01000030.1, on the reverse strand, counting down.
AAAAATAAGATGTACTTACACCCAAGAATAAGAACCATGACAATTAAAGCAAAAAAAATTATATCTGACTTATTTGATTTATTTATTGAAGAACCAACCTTGATGCCGGATAATTGGATTACATTTAAAAATAAGAAACAAAAATTTATAAATGTTTGTGATTATATTTCTGGTATGACTGATAATTACGCAATAAACACTCACCGTAAATTTTTTGATTTATATAGTTTTTAATGTTATTTCATGAATATTTAAAGAAAGAGATTTTCGAAATAGTAAAAAATTTACTAGATGAAGAGGATCTTCGAAACGACTTTTTAAATATAAATTCTCTTAATGTTGAATTATCGCAAAAGACAAATTTTGGCGATTTATCATCAAATGTAGCCTTAGTTCATTCAAAATTTTTTAAAACCTCACCTGAAAAATTGGCAGAATTAATTTCAATTGAGCTTAGAAAAAACAAGTATGTAGAAAAAGTAGAAGTAAAAAAGCCTGGTTTTATTAATATTTTCTTTACAAATTTATTCTGGCAAAATCAACTAAGTCAATTTATTAAACTTGATGGTTCATACAATTATAACTTAAAACCAAAATCTATCTGTATCGAGTTTGTATCTGCAAACCCTACAGGTTTAATGCATATTGGTCATGCCCGAGGAGCAGTTCTGGGCGATGCTATTTCATCAGTTTTAGAAGAGGTTGGTCACAACATCACAAAAGAATATTACATAAATGATGCTGGGGAACAAATAAAAAAACTAAATAAAACTATACTTTTTCATGTTGAAAATTTTCTAAAAAACTCAGAAAACCGACTACCTGATGATTTGTACCCTGGAGAATATTTGAAAAATGTTGCTAAAAAAATACTCAATAAATTTGCATTAAAAAAATCAAGTGAATTAAAAGAAATTGAGAAAAAAATTATAGATATTATTTTAAGTGATATTAAAAGAGACCTAGTTGATCTCAATATAAATCATGATAATTTTGTTTCAGAAAAAAACATTTCCTCATTACATAACATTAACAAACTTAAAAAAAAATTGTTAGAGTCAGAATTAGCTTATTTTGGTTTTCAAGACAAGCCCAAAAATTTATCTGGTGAGGATTGGGAACAAAAAGAACAATTGCTTTTTTGTTCAAAAAAATTTGGTGATGATTCTGATAGAGCATTGATGAAGCCGAGTGGGGAGGTAACCTACTTTATGTCAGATTTACTTTATCATACAGATAAAATTAAAAGAAAATTTCAAATTTTAATTAATATATGGGGAGTTGATCACTTTGGATATGTAAAGCGTCTAAAAAATGCATTGTCAGAGCTTATCAAAGATGACTATATTTTAGATATTAAACTTACTTCTTTAGTGAACTTGATTAAGAATGGTGAAAAACTTAAAATGTCAAAGCGTAAGGGTAATTATATTACAATGCGTGAGGTTACAAAAGAGGTAGGAGTTGATGCATTAAGATTTATGATGATTTCGAGAAATGCAGATAAAACAATTGATTTTGACTTTGATTCTTTGAAAATTAAAAATAAGGATAATCCCGTTTTTTATGTTCAATATGCCTACGCCAGATGCATGTCAGTTTTGGATATATCAAAAGAAAAAATAAAAGAAATTGAAATAGATGATTTTAAATCAGACTATTTAACCTTAAATGAAGAAAAAATGCTTATAAAATATATTTGTAATTTTTATAATGTGATAAAAAGCGCTGCTGAACATTTTGAACCTCATAGGATCACAAATTATCTTTATGATCTATCTAAAATTTTTCATAATTACTGGGGTCTTGGAAATATAGATAAGAAAAAAAGAATTATCACAGAGGATCATGACTTGACGAAATCAAGACTTGCACTCATAAAAGTTGTCAGTATGACAATTAATAAAGGCTTATCACTTTTAAAAATAAGTTCACCAAAAAGTATGTAATGAAAGACATTAAACTAAAATACTCTTTGATAGCTCTAAGCTATTTGTTTCTAGTTTTTTTGATTATTATTTCTTATGTATCGATTATACCAGAAGAAAATGTTCCTGTATTAGAGAACACAGAGCTCTTAATAAAAGAAGAAAAGGATTCTTTTATGAATAATGAAAATACTGTTTATGAAATTTTAGAAAAAAAAGTAAAATCAATTGAGGAAATTATAGAAAAAGAGCTAGAGAATAAAGCAAAAAATGGTTCAAAAAAAGAATTAGAAAGCAAAAAAAAAACTTATTTAGATAAAGAGGAAAATACAAAAAGAAGATTTAGAATCCAAGTTGCATCCTTTAAAGAAAGAAGAAAAAGCCTTGAGATTTCAAAAAAACTAATGGAAGAGTTTTCTTTAGAAAAAGATATCAACTTTGAAGTAAAAAAAATAGCTTTAAAAAATAATGATATTTTTTTTAGAGTGATTAATGATATGACATTATCTTTAGTGGATGCAAAAAAGCTATGTAAGAAAGTTTTGGATAAAAAATATAAATGTTTAATAGTTATGGATACGTAATGTCCACTCCAGATGGATTAATTTGTTCTATTGGCGCTAAGTCAATTTCAAAAAATGAATATAGTTTTTTTAAGCAAACAAACCCCTTAGGATTTATATTGTTTTCTAGAAATTATAGTAATAAGAAGCAAATAATAAATTTAATTCATGAGTTGAAAAATTTAACATTTAATAAATCTTTATTTATTTTTATTGATCAAGAGGGGGGTAGAGTTCAACGATTAAAAAACCCTGATTTTACAATTTTTCCTGAACAAAGTTTATTTGGTAAAATGTATAAAAAAAATAAAGTCAAATCAAAAAGGTTATCATATTTGAATGCTTATCTTTTAGCTAATGAATTAAAAGATGTTGGCGTTGATATTAATTTTTCTCCAGTCTGTGATTTATATTTTAACTATGCTAATGATATCATTGGAGATCGTTCATTTAGTTCTGATCCATCAATAGTAAGAGATTTAGTCACACAATATTGCAAGGGTTTTAGAGATTCCGGTGTTTTGCCAGTTTTGAAGCATTTTCCAGGACACGGAAGATCTTTAGTCGATACACATTTGGAGCCATCTAAAGTTGATGCAAGCTTAGATATCTTGAGAGAGAATGATTTTATTCCTTTTGAAAGCTTGAAAACTGAAAGCCTTATGATGCTTGCTCATATTATTTATCCTAAAATCGATAAAGAGGTTGCTACTTATTCAAAAAAAATTAATAGCATAATTAGAAATGAATTATTTTTTAAAGGATTAATTTTAACTGATGATATATCAATGAAAGCTTTAAGTGATAATTTATCTGTTATTATTAAAAAATCTTACAGTGCAGGTTGTGACGTAATTTTACATTGTAGTGGTAAACTTGATGAGATTAAAAAACTATATGACCACACTAAAAAAATTAAAAAAAAATATTATGATTACTTCATTAATGATATTTTAAATTTAAAGTTACAAAAACAAAATATTGTGAGTATTAAACAAATATTGTCTTCTAATAATATAATAAAGAATTAATGCAACTAAATTTAAACATAAGCGGTTATGAAGGGCCTTTGGACCTTTTATTAGATCTCTCTAAAAAACAAAAAGTTGATATAAGAAAGATTTCAATTTTAGAATTAGCTAATCAATATTTAGACTTTATTGATCATAATATTAATCAAATAAAATTGTCTGCAGACTATTTAGTAATGGCTTCATTATTAGCTTTATTAAAGTCAAAGCTTTTGTTACCTGAGGATGAGAAAATTGAAGAAGAGAATCTTCAGGAAGATTTAGCCCAAAGACTTATTCATTATGCAGGCATAAAAAAATTATCAAAAAAAATTTTTGATTTACCCCAGAATGGTCAAGATTTCTTTACAATTAAAATTAAAAATAATTTCACTATAAGTAGTAAAATTGTACCTAAGGCTGGTTTGCAGGACATAATTCTAAAATATTTGATCATAAATAATAGAGGGAAATCGATAAAAATGATTGCCGATGAAACAGATTTATACTCAGTGGAGGATGGCATCAAATGGCTAAGCCAAATTTTTCAAATTAAAGAAAATGATTGGTTTTTTCTTTTTGACTTTTTACCAAGGGTATTTAAAAGTTCCAAAAAAAGAAAATCAGCTATTGTATCTATTCTTCTAGCATCCTTGAATGAAGCTTCAACAGGCAAATTATTATTAACTCAAAAAAGTCATTTTGAAAAAATAATGGTTAAGGAAAGAAAATGAATGATAAAGATCTAAAAAACTTTGTTGAATCTTTAATTTTTTCAGCTGATGAACCTTTATCTAAAAATGATATTAGTAAAATTTTATCACAATATGGTAACTTTGACCTTGATAAAGTTTTAAATGAGCTTGTTTTTGATTATAAAGGCAGGGGAGTGGTTCTATACTCTTCAGACAATAAGTTTTATTTTAAAACTTCTGATAGTCTTCGAGACTTTTTATCAATACAGACAAAAAAAACGAAAAACCTTTCTAATGCAGCCATGGAGACTTTAGCTATAATTTCATATCATCAACCAGTAACTAGAGCTGAAATAGAAAAGATCAGAGGAAAGCCAGTATTTAGAGGAACTCTTGACTCTTTATTAGAAATTAAATGGATTAAACCTGCAGGAAGAAGAGAAACTCCAGGAAGACCGGTGACTTGGGTCACTGATATTGAATTTTTAAAACATTTTGGTCTTAAGTCTATAAAAGATTTGCCAAAAGTAGATGAATTAGAATCAATAATCCTGTAGTATAGTGTTAAGGACTTTTATATGTTTGGATTAGGTCATTGGGAAATTATATTAATACTTGTAATAGTATTAATTGTATTTGGTGCAGGAAAGTTACCGAAAGTTGCTAGTGAACTTGCTAAAGGAATTAAATCTTTTAAACAAGGTTTAAAAGATGAAAAAAAAAATGACGAAGAAAAAAATTAATGTTCAATATTGGTTTATTTGAGCTTCTTGTCATTTTTTTTTTTTTGATCCTTCTTGTAAAACCAGAGGAGATTCCGAAAATATCAAAAAACTTAGGTCTTTTTTACAGAAAAATTAATAGGTATATCCTTAACTTAAAGTATGAGTTAAATGAAATAGAACTTATTTCAAGTGATTCAAAAGTCTCAAAAAAAAAAACAAAAAAAAAAAATAAAAACGATTAATGAAGTATCTTGAATATCTAAGAGAATTGAGAAATAGATTATTATTTAGCTTCTCATTTTTGTTTTTTTGTTTTTTATTTTTTTTCTTTAATATTAATTTAGTCGTTGATGCTCTTACTAACCCTTTATATCAACTTTTAAATAATCAAGAAAACCAACGAATGATTTTCACAGGTTTACCTGAGGTTTTTGTTTCTAATCTTAAAGTATCATTTTTTGTTGCTTTCTTATTTTCTTTACCAATTTTCATTATTCAAGTAATTCTCTTTACTTCTCCAGCCTTGTATAGAAAAGAAAAAAAAGTTTTTGTTTTAGTATCTATAATGTCGATTGTATTTTTCTTTTTGGGAATATTATTTGCATATTTTTTTTTAATACCGATGATTTGGTCTTTCTTTATTTCTTATGAAAGTTTTGTAGACGGTTCTTTACCGATACAACTTGAATCCAGATATGCTGAATATATGAAGTTAACTATGTTTCTTCTGCTTGCAAGTGGATTATCATTTGAGTTTCCAATAATAATAATTTTTCTTACAAAATTAGGTGTTTTCAATGAGCTTTTTCTTAAAAAAAATAGAAAGTTTTTTCTTATTGGTATTCTGATATTTTCTGCATTATTTACTCCACCAGATATAATTTCACAGATAGGGATTGCTATTCCTCTAATAATCTTTTATGAATTTTCAATATTGTTCATCAAATTCTTTTTTAAAAAGAAAGTAAAGAATGCATGATATTAAATTTATAAAGAATAATAGTTCACTATTTGATGAAATTTTAAAAAAAAGAAATATTTTTTTCTCTTCAAAAGAAATACTTCTATTGTATCAGAAATATTTGGAAAATTTAAAAAAAACACAAAATTTGCAGGAAAAAAAAAACCTTTTATCAAAAAAATTCTCTCCAAAACTTAGCCAAAAAGATTTAGAAAAAATAAAAAATGATGTTGCCAAAATTAAGTCTGAACTAGATGAGTTAAAAAAAATAACTGCTGAAAAAGAAAAAAAGATAAATCAAGTTCTTCTTGAAATCCCAAATTTAGTTGATGAAAGAGTTCCAGTTGGTAAGTCCGAGAATGATAACGTAATTATTAAAGAAAGTGGTAAGATTGATAAACCTAGTTTTGATGTTAAAAATCATGTTGAAGTTTTAGAGAAACATAACCTATTAGATTATAATAAAGCATCTAAACTTTCTGGTAGTAGGTTTTCAGTTTTAAGATCAAGTCTAGCAACTTTGCATCGAGCATTAGTAAATTTTATGATAGATATAAATGTTATGGAATTTCAGTATGAAGAATGTATTGTCCCAGAATTAGTTAAAAGTGATTGTTTAATAGGAACTGGGCAACTACCAAAATTTAATAAGGATTTATTTAAAACAGATTTTAATGATTTATGGTTAATACCAACGGCTGAGGTGCCTTTGACAAATTTTCATAGGGAAGAAATTATTGACTCCACTTCGCTTCCACTTCGTTATACTTCTTTCACTAATTGCTTTCGTTCAGAAGCTGGTGCTGCGGGTAAAGATACCAGAGGATTAATGCGAGAACATCAATTTGGTAAAGTTGAATTAGTATCTATTACTGAGCCTTTTAATTCAATGTCTGAAATGGAAAGAATGATTGAATGTGTTGAGTTGATTTTAAAAAAACTAAGTATCCCTTATCGTTTAGTTGAATTATGTTCTGGAGATTTAGGTTTTTCTTCCTCTTATACTGTTGATTTCGAAGTCTGGATGCCCGGACAAAAAAAATTTAGAGAAGTATCAAGTTGTTCAAATTGTAAAGAATTCCAAGCTAGAAGAATGAAAATGAGAGCTAAAAATCCTAATACTGGAGAAATTTATTATCCTCATACTTTAAATGGTTCTTCAATAGCAGTTGGAAGGATTTTGATTAGTATAATAGAAAACTATCAACAAGAAGATGGTTCAATCTTAATACCTAATATTTTACGAAATTATATGAAAGGGATAACAAGTATTGGGAATAAATGAAAAAAATGAAAAGATTTGAAAAGTTTGATTTACTCCTTGATCTAAAAAAACAAGGGGTTTCAGATATGAATGTTCTTAATGTAATTGAGGGTATCGATAGATCATTATTTATTGATACTAATTTAAAAGAAAAATCGAATCTCAACATTGCTCTGCCGATTGAGTGTGGTCAAACTATATCTCAACCTTTAATAGTAGCTTTTATGACTCAAATACTTGAGATGAATAAAAGAATGAGAGTCTTAGAAATAGGAACAGGAAGTGGTTATCAGTCATTAGTCTTATCTAAACTTTCTAGATTTGTCTATACAATTGAAAGACATAATATTTTACTAAAGAAGGCAAAGAATCTTCTTCTGAGTTTGAATATTAATAACGTTTTTTTTAAACATGCAGATGGTGGTTTAGGGTGGTTAGAACAAGCTCCCTTTGATAGGATAATTGTAACAGCTAGTGCACCAGAAATTCCTAAGAATCTTCTCAATCAATTAGTAGATGATGGCATTATGGTTATTCCAATTGGTGAGGATAATGACAATCAAGTTTTAAAAAAAATAATTAAAAAAGGTGGTAGTATTATTGTAAAAAATATTATGAATGTTCGGTTTGTTCCATTGCTTGAAGGCAAAGTTGAGTATTAAGTTATGAGATTACTATTAACGTTTATGATTATTGTTCTTTCAGGTTGTGAAAGTCTTTTTTTTCAAGAATATAAAATTAAAGGTTATAAGTTAAAAAAAAAAGAAGACAATTTGTATTACACTGTAAGTAAAGGTGATAATTTGTACTTAATATCAAAAAAGTATAATGTGACAATTTCAAAATTAGTTAACTTTAATAACATTGATTCACCTTACAAAATTTTTCCTAATCAAAAAATCTTTATACCTAAAAAAAGAACTCACATTGTTAAAAGGGGAGACACTTTATATTCAATTTCAAGGAAATACAGAACTGATGTTTTTACAGTATCTAGATTTAATAACCTTCAAAATGTTAATCAAATTTATACAAATCAAAAATTGATAATACCTGATCATTTTAAAAAAAAAAAAGTTGCTAGCAACTTTAAGAAAAAAGAACCTAAAAAGGTTAAAAAAATAATAGCCAAAAAAATAGATAAAAAGAAAAAAACATATAAACAAAACTTCAATGAAAACTTTATTTGGCCAGTAAAAGGAAAAATCATATCAAAGTATGGTAGTAATGATCCCGGCTTCTTCAATGATGGGATTAATATAGAATCAGTTTCAGGAAAGGATGTTAAAGCATCAAGTGGAGGTGAAATTGTTTATAGTGGAAACGAAATTCCAGGTTATGGCAATTTAATTTTAATTAAACATTCGAAAAATTGGATTACTGCGTATGCACATTTACAAAAAATATATAAAAAAAAAGGAACCTTAGTAAAGAAGGGTGAGTCAATTGGAGCTATTGGAAATAGTGGGAATGTAAAAATACCTCAGTTGCATTTCGAAATTAGAAAGGGTAAGGAAGCGGTTGATCCATTAAAATACTTATCTTAATTTTTTTTTAAAGTTAAAATAAATTGATATGCAGTTCTACCTGAAAAATTACCTTTTTCTAAGGACCATTCAGAAGCTTTGTTAATGTGCTCTTTTTTTAAATTAATACCATTAATTTCTGCATAATGTTGAACAATTTTTAAATAATTTTCTTTATTGTTTTCAAAGAAACCTAGACGAATCCCAAAACGATCAGATAAAGAAACAATATTTGAATAGTTTTCTTTTTTCGTGATTTCGTCTATATTTTCTTCAATTGGGTCTTTATTTGAAAGGTGACGTAAATTAGAAGTTACATAAAATTTTACATTTTGCGAATCACTAATTAAACTTCCATCTAAAATACTTTTGAATAGTTTAAACTCATTTTGAGAATTATCTAATGTTATATCATCTATAAAAATTAAAAACTTATAATCTAAATCTTTAAAACAATAGATTAATTCTGGTAGATATTTCAAACTATAGTTTAAAATTTCAATAAATTTTATTTTTGAGGGAACTTCGCCATTAATTTTTTTTACAACATATTTAATTAAAGATGATTTTCCCATTCCTCTTGCACCCCATAAAAAACAGTTATGAGAATCCTGATTTTTTGAGAATTTCTTTATATTTTCTAATAATTTATTTTTTTGATCTTCTACAAAAAGAATATCATCAAAACTAATTTTGAACTCTGGTTTCCAGCTAACAATTTCCATTAAATTAGGAAGTAGTAAGAAAAAGTCATTTTCTTCAAGGATTTTTTTATTTTTTAGGAATTTCATATTTTACTTGATGCTTTTTTTGATTTTCTTATTTTATACTTGTAATAATTAAGTTTTAATATAATGAAGTTAAGTATTATTAATTAATTTATTTTTTCAAGAGGTTTTATGTTTAACCCTGCTTATGCACAATCAGCTTCTCAACAACCGTCTATGTTTGCTTCGTTTATTCCGTTAATTCTTATTTTTTTGGTTTTCTATTTCTTATTAATTAGACCGCAACAAAAAAAACAAAAAGAACACAAGATTCTTTTAGATTCAATCAAAAGAGGTGACGAGATTCTTACAAGTGGAGGTATAGTTGCAACAGTAACAAAAGCTGATGGTGAAAAACTAAATGTTGACATTGCGCCTAATGTAAATGTTGTTGTCTATAGATCTACGGTTGCTGATGTTTTAAATAAAAAGTAGTGTTATGCTAAATTTAAGTAAGTGGAGAATTTTTTTTGTTATTCTAGTATGTCTGTCAGGTATATACTTTCTATACCCAAATTTTTTTAATAAAACAGAGGTAACAGCTTTACCTAACTATTTGTCTAAAAAACAAGTGAACCTTGGTTTAGATCTTCAAGGGGGATCACACCTTCTTTTAGAAGTAGACACAAAATCTGTTTTAAAAGAAAAATCAGAATATTTAGTTGATGATATAAGGTCTGCCTTGAGAAAGGAAAAAATAAAATACATTAATCTTGGTTCAAAGTTAAGTGGAGCTGTCGTCACGATTACTGATAAAGAAAAAGTAGATTTAGCAAGAAAAAGTATTAGAGAAAATATTGAAAAAGGTATTCAGATTAGTACTGAAAAAACTAAATTAAATCTGTCATTTTCTAATGAATATATTCTAGATTCAAATATAAAAACTGTTGATCAATCCATAGAGGTTGTAAGAAAAAGAGTCGATGAATCAGGAACAAAAGAACCAGTTATACAGAAACAAGGTGAAAAGAGAATAATTGTTCAACTCCCTGGTATTAAAGACCCCGAAAGGATTAGGTCACTTATAGGAAGAACTGCAAAGTTGAACTTTCATTTGTTAGATCCAACTACTGTTGAACTGGCTCAACAAAGAGGAAAACTTCCACCAGGTACATTCAGAGTTTCAAATGCAGACCCAACGGCCTATGAAAAAGAATTTTTGGTAAAAAAAAGAATTTTACTGACCGGTGATAATTTAGTTAACGCTGCAGCTACAGTTGATGCTCAATCAGGAAAATATGTTGTGGCATTTGAGTTTGATAGAAAAGGGGGTAAAAAGTTTGCAAAAATTACGACAGAAAATGTCTACCAAAGATTAGCAATTCTTTTAGATAATAAAGTTATAAGTGCTCCCCAAGTTAGGGAACCTATTACTGGTGGACAAGGACATATAAGTGGTAATTTTTCTCCTGAAACTGCAAATGATTTAGCGGTTTTGTTAAGAGCTGGTTCTCTTCCTGCACCCATTGAAGTTTTAGAGGAAAGAACAGTTGGTCCTAGTTTAGGATTAGATTCAATCGAAGCTGGTAAAAAAGCTTTAGTAGTTGGTTTTGTTTTAATTATCTTATTTATGATTATTCGTTATAGAATTTTTGGTCTGATTGCAGATTTTGCTATAGTCTTTAATATAATATTACTTGTTTCTCTTTTAAGTCTTATTGAAGCAACTCTAACAATGCCTGGTATCGCTGGAATAGTTTTGACAGTAGGTATGGCAGTTGACGCCAATGTTCTTGTTTTTGAAAGAATAAAAGAGGAGCTTAGGTCGGGAAGGTCAATTATAAACTCAATAGATTTAGGATACAAATTTGCTCTAAAAACAATATTAGATGCTAATTTTACAACTTTGATTGCTGCTCTTCTTCTTTATAATTATGGATCAGGTCCAATCAAAGGTTTTGCTGTCACCCTAAGTATTGGTATAATAACCTCTATGTTTACTGCTTTGATTTTAACGAAGTTAATTGTTAGCTTATGGGTAGTAAGGCTTAAACCAAGTAGACTATTTTTAACTTAAAATATTATGAGTATAATTAACTTTTATAGATATAGAATATCAGCATTTATTTTTTCTTTATTGTTAATTCTATTTTCAATTTTTCTATTTATAAAAGATAATCTTAATTTGGGTATTGATTTTAAAGGAGGCATATTAATTGAAGCTAATTTTAAAACCTCTCCTGATTTATCAGATTTGCGAGAACAATTAATTGGTATGTCAGTTGGTAATTTTGAAATTCAAGAATTTGGTTCTTCAGAGAATATTTTAATAAGAATTGAAAAAAATTCTGAAAAGAAAGAAGAACAAAATTCTCTTATCAATAACATCAAAAATGAACTACCATCCGAAATTGATTATAGGAGAATTGAATTTGTAGGACCAAAAGTTGGAAAAGAGCTTCAAATAATGGGTATTAAGGCAGTTTTATTCTCTTTGATTGCCATGTTTGCCTACATTTGGTTTAGATTTTCAGGTTGGCAGTTTGGGCTTGGTGCTTTAGTAGCTTTATTTCACGATGTTCTTTCTACGATAGGTTTTTTCTCCTTAACCCAAATAGAATTTAATTTAGCTTCCATCGCAGCGATTCTCACGATAGCTGGATATTCAATAAATGATACCGTTGTTGTTTTTGATAGAATAAGAGAAAATCTTTCAAAAAAAGAATCTCCTTTTTCTGATCTTCTTAATTTGTCTATTAGTCAAACACTTTCTAGAACTCTTATGACTTCATTAACTACGTTACTTGCGTTATTTGCTCTATATATCTTCGGTGGAGAAGTAGTTAGAGGTTTCGTTAGTGCAATGATGTGGGGAGTTTTGATTGGAACCTATTCTTCCATATTTATTGCTTCCCCACTCATAGCTTTATTAGGCTTTAAAATATTTAAACAAAATCAATAAAGATTTTGTGCTCCTACCATGCAATATAGCATTGGAATAGAAAGCAAAGTATTTGTTCTTGAAAACAACATAGCTTTTTTGGCAGATGCCGCTTTTTGTTCAGCAGAAGCTTCTACTATACCTAAAGCTTTTTTTTGGTTTGGCCAAATTATACCCCATACATTGAAGGCCATTATAGTTCCTAGCCACATTCCGATACCAATCATAAGGTTTTTTCCATTGGAGGTATCCAGTGTAAGAGCATCATGAAGGTATCCATTAATATGACCCAATATTAAACCAGTAACCAACGTTGATAATGCTGCCCAACGAAACCAAAACAATGCTTCAGGAGCAATAAACTTTGAAATTGCTGGTTTTTGGTCATTGGGAATTTTTGGCATACTGGGAATTTGGACAAAGTTAAAGTACCATAATAATCCAATCCACATAACACCTGAAAGTACATGTATCCACCTAAAAAAGAACGATAGATATAAATAATCAAAGTAAAATTCGGATGTTGAAGAAATAATTAGCATTATTATGAATAGTAATATAAAACCGCTAATAACAGTTTTTAATAATGATGATAAAATATTAGACATAAGACTCCCAAGATTAATATATTAATATTTATAGGTTTAAGTGATAACTAATTCAAGAAATCTTTTTTTTGTACGAAAAGTTCAAGTTAGCTTTTATTTTAAAAAAAATATGGTTATTCAAAGTCTATTTTTCCTGGAATACATGTTATTTAAAGAGTATACAGTTAAAAATGAATCTTTTTTAGCTAATATAAAATTAAAATGGTTGATAGATCAAGTGTCAAAAACCGATGAAATGGACAAATCCTTGTACAATTTAAAACCACTTACTGATAATAAAAAAACTAAAAAATATTTACTGAATTTATTAAACGATTTTTCTAAGATAATGAATTTTTCAGAAAAAAAAGATTTCTTAGAAAATTTCAAAAAATTTAACTACAATTTTAATAAAATAATTAATCTACTTAATAAAAATATAAGAACTTCATTTAAATTTCAAATTTTATATTTTTTTTATATTAATAAATTTTATGAAATTAAAAATTACAAAGAATTCATTTCAAAGCCAGAAAAAAAAATTGATACAACAGAAAGCGTCTTTATTGAAATTTTCTTAAAAAAGTGTAGCTTAAATATAACAAAAATTTCAAAGGTTCATTATTTATTCTCTTTAATAAAGGGACTTATAAAAAAATGATTTTACAAACATTAGTTTTTCTAATATTGGTGTTAATCCTAAACTTCCTGTTATTCTTATCAATAAATTTTAACAAAAACATATCCTATTTGGTTTTAACATTGTTAATGTTTCTAAATTTCTTTAGTGTCTTTTTATACAAATTGTCGCAAGGTAAAAATTTTAGACAACCTAAAAAAGAAACATCTGCTGAAGAGCATCCAATAATTAAGGCTGCAAGGGAGAGATTGAGAAAATAATTATTATTGTTTTAAAAATGTCTTCAAGCAAACAGCTGTATCGTTTTTTTCTTCTTTTAATAAATTTTCTACTGTCCCTTCATAAAGAACAAACCCGCCTTTATCGCCACCTTCAGGACCCAAGTCAATTATCCAGTCTGAGGAATTTATAACATCAAGGTTATGTTCAATTACAACAACAGTGTTTTTTTTATCAACAAAGCTGTGTAAAATTTCTAGAAGTTTGCTAACATCATGAGTGTGAAGCCCAGTTGTTGGTTCATCTAAAATATAAATTGTTTTTCCAGTTGACCTTTTTGATAATTCTTTCGCTAATTTAATCCTTTGTGCTTCTCCACCTGAAAGTGTTGTTGCTGATTGGCCTATTTGAATATATCCTAAACCAACATCTTTTAATGTCTTAAGTTTTGAGGAAACTGAAGGTATGGCTTTGAAAAAAATAAGACCTTCCTCAACGGTCATTTTTAACACATCGCTAATACTTTTATTTTTAAACTTTATTTCTAATGTTTCTCTGTTAAATCTATTACCTTTACAAAGATCGCACTTAACAAAAACATCTGCTAAAAAATGCATTTCAATTCTAATCATTCCATCACCTTGACAATTTTCGCACCTTCCTCCTTTTACGTTAAAGGAAAATCTTCCTGGTTTATATCCACGTATTTTTGAGTCAGGAAGATTAGCATACCAATCACGTATAAATGTAAAGCAGCCAGTGTAGGTTGCTGGGTTTGACCTTGGTGTCCTTCCTATAGGACTTTGATCAATCTCAATGATTTTGTCAACCAACTCATCCCCGGTTATTGATTCAAACGGAAGAGACTTTAAATTTGAGTTATTAATTTTTTTTGACAAAGCTTTATAAAGAGTTTCAATTATTAATGAAGATTTTCCACCTCCAGAAACGCCGGTTATACAGATAAAATTGTTCAATGGAAATTTTATATTTATATTTTTTAAATTATTCCCTTTTGCTCCTTTTATTTGTATGAAATTATTAAGTGCAAGATTCCTTTTTTTTGAAATATTTACATTTAATTCGTTAGATAAATATTTAGCGGTAATACTTTTTTTATTTTTTATTATTTGTTCTAAGTTTCCTTCAGCTATAACATTTCCACCATTTATTCCAGCTTCAAGACCAATATCAATAATATAATCTGAGGCACGAATTGTTTCTTCATCATGTTCCACTACAATTACAGAGTTACCTAAGTCTCTGAGTTTTTTTAAAGTTTTGATTAATTTTCTATTATCTCTTTGATGAAGACCAATTGAGGGTTCATCCAAAACATATAGAACACCAGTTAAACCAGAGCCAATTTGTGAAGCAAGTCTTATTCTCTGGCTTTCGCCGCCTGATAACGTTGTGGAGCTTCTTGAAAGTTGTAAATAACCTAACCCAACGTTGTTCAAAAAAGAAAGACGATCAATTATTTCTTTAATAATTCTGGATGAAATTATTTTTTGGTATTCAGATAAATTTTCTTCTAATTCTTTAAACCACTTTAAGGCTTTATCAATTGATAATTTCGTAATATCAAATATATGTTTTTGATTAATTTTTACTGCTAACGCCTCTTTTTTTAGTCTAGTTCCTAAGCAAGCTTCGCACATAAACTTATTCATATACTTTCCTAATTCCTCCCTTTGCCAAACGTCAGATCTTCTAAGTTTTTTTTCTAAAAAGCCTACTACTCCAAGGTAATCTTCATTATAACCCCAACCGTTGTAGGAATTAAAAAAACTTAAGTTTCTAGAATCTCCAAAAATAATAATTTTCTTCTTATCCTTTGGTATTTCTTTCCAACTTGTTTTAGGGTTAACGGAACAATGTTTAGATACTTCTAAAATAAGATCTTTATAAAACTGATTATTTTTATTCCAAGGTGTTATTACTCCATCGATCATCGAGAGATTTTCATTTCCAACAATCAGGTCTGGATCAAACTTTTCCTTGAAGCCAAGTCCATCACATTCATTACATGCACCATTAGGACTATTAAATGAAAATAGCCTTGGTTCAATTTCCTCAATTGTAAAGCCTGATATTGGACACGCAAATCTTGATGAAAAAATATGATTAATTGAATTTTCAACATCATAAAAATAGATTATTCCTTCAGAAAGATTTAGTGCAGTTTCAATTGATTGAGAGATTCGAGATTTATATTTTTCTTGAATCTGAACTCTGTCTATAACCACCTCGATATTATGTTTAAAGTTTTTCTTCAATTCAGGTAAATTTTCTGATGTATAAATTTCACCATCAATTCGAAATCTTATATAACCTTTTTTAACTAGATCTGATAATTCCTTCTTAAACTCACCTTTTCTGTTTCTAACTATAGGTGAAAGAAGATAATAAAAACTTTTTTTTTCCAATTTAAAAAAATCGTCAATTATTTCCTGAATACTCATGGATTTTATTTCTTTTCCTGTTTCAGGTGAATAGGGCTTACCAATTCTTGCAAATAAAACCCTAAAATAATCATATATTTCTGTTACCGTTCCAACAGTTGAGCGTGGATTTTTTGATGTTGTTTTTTGATCAATTGATATTGAAGGGGACAGCCCTTCAATCAGGTCAACATCTGGTTTTTCCATCATATTTAAAAACTGTCTTGCATATGAAGATAGGCTTTCAACATATCTTCTTTGTCCTTCAGCATAAATAGTGTCAAAGGCTAATGAGGATTTCCCTGAACCTGATAAACCAGTTATAACTACAAATTGATTTTTTGGAATTTGTAAGTTAATATTTTTGAGGTTATGTTGCCTTGCACCAATGATTTTTATACAATTCATAAATATTTTTTTATTTATTTTTTTCATGATTTTTCAGATAGTTTATAAATTTATAATATGTTACTATTTAGCTAATTAGTATGGCAGGTTCAATAAACAAAGTTATATTATTGGGAAGATTAGGTGCTGACCCTGAAATTCGAGTATCTCAGGAGGGTAATAAAATTGCCAGATTTTCCGTTGCCACAAGCGAATCTTGGAAAGATAAAAATACAAATGAAAAAAAAGACAGAACTGAGTGGCATAAGATAGTTATATTTTCCCCTGGTTTATCAGAAATTGCTGAGAAATATCTTAAAAAAGGCTCGCTAATTTATATTGAGGGTCAGTTAAAAAATAGAAAATATACTGACCAAAGTGGAATGGAAAAGAATATTTCAGAGATTGTTCTACAAGGTTATAATACCACTCTTACAATGGTAGATAACAGGAATAATTCTGATATTAATGAATTGTCCTCTCCAAGTCTTGACAACACCGCGTCAGAAAAAAATGTAGCTTCAGATTTTGATAGTATTGACGTTGAAGATGAAGTCCCTTTTTAGTATAGATCAATGATAGACGATATTACTCCCGAAGAACCAAATTTAAAAGATAATGAACGCATAAACATTGAAAAGGAAATGGAAAGCTCCTTTTTAGACTACGCTATGAGCGTTATTGTTTCAAGAGCACTTCCGGATGTTTGTGATGGTCTAAAACCAGTTCATAGAAGAATTATTTATGCAATGAATGAAGCAGGTTATGTTTCAGGAAAACCCTCTAGAAAATCTGCTAGAATTGTAGGGGATGTTATGGGTAAATATCATCCACATGGAGATTCGGCAATTTACGATGCAATGGTTCGGCTTGCTCAAGAATTTAGCATGAGAGTTCCACTTGTTGATGGTCAAGGAAACTTTGGTTCGATGGATGGAGACTCTGCTGCTGCTATGAGATACACAGAAGCCAAATTATCTCCTATATCATCTTATCTTGTCAATGACATTAACCATGAAACAGTCGCATATAAAGAAAATTATGATGGAACAACTTCAGAACCAGAATTACTACCAGCAGAATTTCCAAATTTACTAATTAATGGATCTGAAGGTATTGCAGTTGGAATGGCAACAAAAATACCCCCACATTGTCCAACAGAAATAATAAATGCTTGTTGTAAATTTGTAGAAGACCCAGAAATATCTGATGATGATTTATTGAGTTATGTAAATGGACCAGATTTTCCGACTGGTGGAATAATTGTTGGAAAATCAGGAATACGAAGTGCATATTTAACTGGAAAAGGCTCAATTCTGATTAGAGGTAAGACAAGTATCGAAGAAATAAAAAAAGGAAGAAGCTCAATAATCATTAATGAGATGCCTTTTGCTATCAAAAAGTCCAATTTAATTGAAACAATTGCAAAGGTTTCAAGAGATAAAATTATTGAAGGAATTTCTGAATTAAGAGATGAATCAAACAGAGAAGGTGTAAGAGTTGTAATTGATCTAAAGAGAGATGTTCAGGCAGAAGTAATTCTTAACCAATTATTTAAATTTACACCCTTACAGACTTCTTTTGGAATAAATATGCTAGCTCTGAATAAAGGTGTTCCAGAAATCTTAAATTTAAAAAAAGCAATAAAACTTTTTGTTGAATTCAGAAAGGATGTAATTTTTAAAAGAACAAAATTTCATCTAAAAAAAACTAGAGAGAAAGCTCACGTTCTTCTCGGACTTTCCATAGCTTTAGAAAATATAGACAAGGTAATAGAAATTATTAGATCTTCAAAAGATACAAATGAGGCAAGAGACAACCTCTTAAAGCAAAAATGGTCACTTCCTAAAGATAAATTTATACTTTCCTTTATTAACTCTGAAAATAATAATTCCTTAGTTGAAAATAATTTTTTTAAATTTTCTGATGTACAAGCAAAGTCAATTTTAGAAATAAGGTTAAGTAGATTAACAAACCTTGAAAGATCAAAGCTTGCGGAAGATCTATACGAATGTGTAAAAATGATAGAGGACTATCTGGAAATTTTATCTTCATCTAAAAGATTAAATTCAGTACTTACTGACGAACTTAATGAGATAAATTCAAAGATTAATTCTCCAAGACAAACAGAAATATCTGATAGTGAAGAAATTATAGATGACGAATCACTTATTACCTCAGAAGAAGTTGTAGTTACACTAACTAACACTGGTTACATTAAAAGAGTCCCCTTGAATTCTTACAGGGCACAAAAAAGAGGAGGTAAAGGTAGAGCAGGGATGACTACAAAGGAAGAGGATTTTGTAAATGAGGTTTTTGTTGTAAATACTCTTACTCCTTTATTATTTTTCTCATCAATGGGAATTGTTTATAAGTTGAAAACTCATAAAATTCCCTCGGGTAGTCCAACCTCTAAAGGAAAGGCTCTTGTTAATTTACTTCCACTAAGATCTGGTGAAAAAATAACCACAACAATGCCATATAATCTTTCTGACAAAAAAAATAACATCATTTTTGCTACCTCTTTCGGTAATATTAGAAGAAATAAGTTAAATGATTTTCATAATATTAATTCTAATGGAAAAATTGCTATGAAACTCAAAGGCAAAGATAGTCTTGTTAATGTTGTAGTATGCTCGGATAAAGATAACATTTTTATGTCTACCCGCTTAGGAAAATGTGTTCGTTTTTCATGCAAAGATCTTAGAGTTTTTTCCGGTCGTTCTTCAGTTGGGGTGAGAGGAGTTAAGCTTTCTAATGAAGATTCAATTATTTCACTTGCTATACTTAATGGTTTTGATTTTGTGGTGGAGGAAAGAGATGAATATTTAAAAATCTGCTCTGCCGAAAGAAAAAATGAAAAATTTAAAAGAGAGATATTAGATGATAATAAATTTTCTCTATTAAAAGAAAACGAGGAATTTATTTTAAGTGTTACTGATAAAGGTTTTGGAAAAAGAAGCTCCTCTTATGAGTATAGAAAAACAAGTCGAGGAGGTGTTGGAATTGCTAACATGCAGCTGACAGACAGAAATGGAAATGAAGTAGTTGCCTCTTTTCCAATCTTAGATAAAGACCAGTTGATGTTAGTTACAGATAAGGGCAAATTAATTAGATGTCCTGTAAATGATATAAGAATCGCTGGAAGACAAACTCAAGGTGTTACGCTGTTTAATGTTTCTGAGGATGAACGTGTTGTTTCCGTAGCAAAACTTGAAGAAAATGAATGACCATCAAACAATAACTGGCATTTATCCAGGTACTTTTGATCCTGTGACTTTTGGACATTTAGATATTGTTGAAAGAGCGTGTAATATTGTAGATAAGCTAGTCATAAGTGTAGCAGAAAATATTCATAAAAAACCTTTTTTTACAGTTGATGAAAGAGTTTTTATGATTAAAAAATCATTGAAATTAATCAATACAAATAAATGTTTGATTGAAGTTGTTGGTTTTGATAATTTATTAGTTGATCATGCAAAAAATTTTAATGCAAAGGTAATTATTAGAGGTTTAAGAGCTGTAGCTGATTTTGAGTATGAGTTTCAAATGGCGGGTATGAATTCAAAATTAGCACCTGATGTTGAAACAATATTTTTAATGGCTTCTGAAAACCTTCAACTTACATCTGCAAGATTTGTTAAAGAGATTGCATTCCATAGTGGAAAGATAAATAATTTTGTACCTGATCATGTAATAGAAATGTTTAAAAAAAAAGGAAAGTAATTGATGCCCAAACTTTTTATAAATTTATTATTAATCTTTTATGGTTTTTTTATTACTAGCCCAAAAGCAGTGGAGAAAGTAACTATTCAAATGCTTTTAGAAAAAGGAATTGTAGTAATAGAGACATACCCAGAAAAAGCACCAAAGACAGTCAAAAGAATTACTGAATTAATAAATCAAGGTTTTTATGACGGACTTACTTTTCATAGGGTGATTTCTGGATTTATGGCACAAGGTGGTGACCCTGCGGGTAATGGGACAGGTGGAAGTGGAAAAAACATAGTGGCTGAATTTAATGATATTAAACATGAAAGAGGTATTATATCAATGGCACGTAGTAATGATCCTGATTCTGCTGACAGTCAATTTTTTATTTGTTATGACTCTCATCCTTTTCTTGATGGAAAATATACAGCTTGGGGTAAGGTTATTGAAGGTATGAATGTTATTGATAGGATACCTGAGGGAAAAGGGCCCAATGGTCAAGTACTTAGTAACGCAACAAAAATAATTACAATGAGAATAAAATAAAAAAAAATTTTGTTGTTAAATATCTAATATTTCATTATATCCTATTAAAGAAATGTGCGCCCGTAGCTCAGCTAGTAGAGCACTCCCCTTT
>NZFP01000029.1 GCA_002689325.1 Rickettsiales bacterium | reverse complement strand
TTCTTAACATTTTTTTAAATTTTTCTTTAGTTTTCGTACTGGCGGTCGAGCCAACTAATGCTTCTACTACTCTTTTTTCTGCACTAACTTCTGCCCTAGCTTTAACCTCTTTTTTCAGGCTTTCCTTATTGTTGTTTATGGAAACTTCAAGCAAATCCCTTATAATCTGCTCAACATCTCTTCCAACGTATCCTACTTCTGTAAACTTTGTAGCCTCAACTTTTATAAAAGGTGCATCAGCTAATTTGGCAAGCCTTCTTGCTATCTCAGTTTTTCCAACTCCTGTCGGTCCAATCATAAGTATGTTTTTAGGCAAGACTTCTTCTTTCAATGAGCCTTTAATTTGTTGTCGTCTCCACCTATTTCTTAGGGCAATCGCTACTGCACGCTTAGCTGTGTTCTGGCCAACTATAAATCTATCAAGTTCAGATACAATTTCTCTAGGTGTAAATGTTGTCATACAATCTTTTCTAAAATAATGTTGTCATTTGTGTAGATACAAAGATCAGCTGCAATTTCAAGGCTTTTCTTTGCTATTTGTTCAGCGTTCAACTTGGAATCGTATAACGCTCTTGCTGCAGCAAGAGCATAATTGCCTCCCGACCCTATTGCCATGAGACCATCTTTGGGTTCAAGAACATCGCCATTTCCACTTAGTATTAAACTAGTCTCTTTGTCTGCAACTATCATCATTGCCTCTAATCTTCTGAGGTATCTATCTGTTCTCCAATCTTTTGCCATTTCAACACAGGCTCTCATAAGATTATTTGAAAACTTTTCCAATTTCGACTCCAACCTTTCAAACAAAGCAAAAGCATCAGCTGTTGCCCCAGCAAATCCTGTAATAACCTTCCCATCAGCAAGTATTCTTACTTTCTTGGCATTCGCCTTAATAACTGTATCACCTAAAGTCACCTGTCCATCACCTGCAACCACAACCTCGTTTTTTTTTCTCACCGAAACAATTGTTGTTCCGTACCATTTTTGAAAATCTTTTTCGTTAGCCATTAATTTTATACCTCAATTGATAATTTAATATTAATCTATATATTTTAGATTTAATATCCAATAAAATTTATTTATGCGCAAACATTCGCTTACCAGAAAAACTAAAGAAACCGATATCACAGTCAAGATCTCTTTAGATGGAAAAGGAGTAAACAATATTAATACTGGAGTTGGGTTCTTAGATCATATGTTAGAACAACTTTCTAAACACAGTATGATTGACATTGATTTATCAGCTAATGGTGATTTACACATTGATTATCACCATACAACAGAAGATAGCGCCTTAGCGTTAGGTGAAGCATTTTCAAAATCTCTTGGTGACCGAAAGGGAATTTTTAGGTTTGGTCAAGCTCTATCAGCTATGGATGAAACGCTTTCAAGAATAGTTGTAGATTGCTCAAATAGGCCATACTTAGTATGGAAAGTTAATTTCTCTAAACCAAAGCTTGGTGAAATGGACACAGAGCTTTTTAAAGAATGGTTTCAGGCTTTTGCTCAGACAGCCGGAATAACACTTCATGTTGAAAATTTATATGGTGAAAATAATCATCATATCGTAGAATCTTGTTTTAAGGGTCTAGCAAGGGCTCTTAAAGAAGCTATTACGATCGACCAAAAAAGAAAAAATGAGATTCCATCAACTAAGGGGACTCTTTAAAAAAAAGAAATGCAAACTTTTTTTATATTTACAAAAAAAGAGCACCCAAATAAAGCCATTGATAATGGCTTTAGTAAAATTTCTTTTGCTTTTGGTTTATTTTGGGGCCTTAATAAAGGATTATGGCTCCCTGTATCCATAAATTTTTCATTGCTTTTAATTTTAAGTTTATATTCTTCAGACTTTTTAACAGGATTTATTTTATTTTCTAATATTTTTTGGGGATTTTTTGGTAAAGACCTACTTATTCAAAAATATTTGGAACAAAACTATTCTCCAGAGAATATAGTGAGTGCTACCTCAAAAGAGAAAGCACTATTAATTCATCAAACAAAAAATAAAAATGAAATTAGTTTCAATAATTGACTATGGTTGTGGAAACATAAGGTCCGTTTTCAATGCATTTAATGCAATTATAGAAAAAAAAAAAATTAAGATTCTAGTAACCAACAATGAAAAAGACATTAAAAAGTCAAATTACCTTGTACTTCCAGGAGTAGGTTCTTTTGAATCTTGTATAAAAGGTTTAATAAAATCAAATTTGTTAGATATTATTTCATTTAAAGTTAATGATAATGGTATTCCTTTTTTAGGAATCTGTGTGGGAATGCAAATGCTTGCTACTCGAAGTTTTGAAAATGGAAAATTTGATGGCCTAAACTGGATTGAGGGTGAGGTAAAAAAAATACATAAAGCTCATGATAAACTTAAGATCCCTCATATGGGGTGGAGTAATCTAAATTTAAAAAAAGAAAATACATTTACAAAAAAATTAAAAAAAAAATTAGAGTTTGAAAAAGTTTCTGCATACTTTATTCATAGTTATAATTTTTTAACGAGTGATGAAAATAACAAAATAATGACAGCTGACTATGGACAAGAAATCACAGCAATGGTTGCGAAAAACAATATAATTGGAACACAGTTTCACCCAGAAAAAAGTAATCATTTTGGACTTATTTTTTTAGAAACATTTCTCGAATTGGACAAAATTATATGAATCTTTACCCGGCAATTGATTTAAAAGATGGACAATGTATCCGCCTTACTAAAGGAAAATTAGAAAGAATCACCTTTTACAATTCCAACCCTTTAGATCAAGCAAAAGAATTTATAAAACTTGGTGCAAAATATATTCATATGGTCGATATAGATGGGGCCTTCAAAGGGGAAAGTTGTAATCATGAAATATTTATCAAAATTAAAAAAGAAATAAAATGTTTTATCCAAGTTGGAGGAGGAATCAGAAATATAAGCACGGTCGAATATCTAATCGAGAATAATATAGATAGAGTTGTTCTTGGAACTATAGCTGTTACAAATCAAAAATTAGTTAAAGAAATATCTTTAAAGTTTCCTGGTAAAATTGCAATAGGTTTAGATGCTAAAAAAGGATTTGTAACTACAGAAGGCTGGTCAAAAACAAAAAAGATTACTGTAACTGAATTAGCAAAAAAATACGAGGATATGGGGGTTTGTCATATTATTTTCACTGACATTGATAAGGATGGTGTTCTTGAAGGAATGAGTTTTGACCAATTACTGAACTTATTAAAATCAACAAGAATTAATGTTATCGCATCTGGTGGTGTTTCATCTCTAAGAGATATAAAAAAACTAAAGCAAATTAGTCTTAATAATCCAAACTTAGTCGGAGTTATAGTGGGAAAAGCAATTTATGAGAAAAAGCTTCAAGTAGATCGTGCTATAAACTTTTTAAATGAAAAAAAATGAAAATTAGAATTATACCCTGCCTTGATGTAGATAGAGGCAGAGTAGTGAAAGGAATAAACTTTGTAGACCTAATTGATGCAGGTGACCCTGTAGAACAAGCAAAAATTTATAGTAGTAATGGTGCTGATGAGATTACTTTTCTTGATATTACAGCAACTCATGAAAAAAGAAATCCTATGGTAGATATTATTGAAAAAACTGCCTATCAGTGCTTCGTTCCTCTGACCGTTGGAGGAGGAGTTAGAAAATTATCAGATATGGATAAATTTTTGTCAGTTGGTGCCGACAAAGTTTCACTAAATAGTGCAGCTGTTAATAATCCAAACCTAATAATGGAAGGGGCAAAAAAATTCGGAAACCAATGTATAGTTGTTGCTATTGACGCTAAAAAAGTAAAAGACACCTGGAAGGTTTTTATTAATGGGGGGAGAATAAATACTAATATAGATGCTATAAAATGGGCAAAAAAAGTCGAAGATTTAGGAGCTGGAGAGATTCTATTAACATCAATGGATAGAGATGGAACAAAGGCTGGGTTTGACCTAGCTTTAACTGAAAAAATTTCTGAATCAGTAAACATTCCCGTTATTGCCTCTGGTGGTGTTGGAACATTAGACCATTTTGTTGATGGCGTAAAAAAGGGTAAGGCTTCAGCTTTATTAGCTGCATCAGTTTTTCATTTTGGAAGGTTCTCGATTAATGAAGTTAAAAAACATTTAATTTTAAATGATATTGATGTAAGAATGGATTATATTTCGAGGTAAAAAATGGAAGAAAAATTATTTTTTAAATTGTCACAAGTTATCAAAAAGAGAAAAAAGGATCTTCCTAAAAATTCATATGTAGCAAAACTTTTTAAAAAAGGGAAGGTAAAGATTGCAAATAAGCTTGGTGAAGAAGCGGTAGAAACTATAACCGCTTATTTATATGAAGGAGAAAAAGAGCTACTCGAAGAATCTGCTGACTTAATTTTTCATTTATTGGTTTTACTGGAAGACTCAGGTTTATCAATTGAAGAAGTAGAAAAAATACTTGAAAAAAGAATGAATAATGATTGACATTACAAACTATAACAGTGATAACATTTTTGCAAAAATCTTAAGGCAAGAAATCCCTTCTAAGAAAGTTTTTGAAAATGAAGTCGTATACGCCTTTGAAGACATCAGTCCCCAAGCACCCATTCATGTTTTAATTATACCAAAAAAACCTTTTTGTAGTTTTACAGACTTTTCCAAAGAAGCTGATGAAAAGTTTATGTGTGAATTTATAAAATCTATTAATCTAATTGTTGAAAAATTAGAGCTCAAGGAAGGTTATAGACTAATAACTAATATCGGAAGGTACGGCGGACAAGAAGTTCCTCACCTCCACTTTCACTTGTTATCTGGAAAACAAATTGGGAGAATGGTTTCAACCTAATTTAAATTCATAGCTTATTGGAACATGATCAGAAGGTTGAGGTAGTGACCTAGTTTCAATCATAATTTTTGCATTAATAGACTTAACTCTTTGATGATCTGTGACCCAAATGTGGTCTAGTCTTCTACCTCTATTATTTTTTTTAAAATTGTTCGACCTATAGCTCCACCAGGTAAAAACATTATCTGGTGGTGAAAGAAACATCCTCGTAGTGTCTATGAAATTTCCCTTATCCATAATCTTGCTTAATTTTTCTCTCTCAACTTTTGTATGACTTACAACATTTTGTAATTGCTTATGAGACCAAACATCGTCCTCATTAGGAGAAACGTTTAGATCACCACAAAGTATATTAATTTTATTTTTATTGAACTTAAAAAATTTTGCCATTTCATCTAAAAATTTTAGTTTGTGATCAAACTTTTCATTATTAATTATATCAGGTATATCACCACCAGCTGGCACATAAACGGAATGTATTGAAAAGTTTTTAAAATTAGCTTGAATATGTCTTGCATCATTTTGATTACAAAACTTGTGTGAACTTATTTGATTTGCTTCAAATTTAGATATTATCGCAACACCATTATATGATTGAACTCCGTTAACATAGATAAAATAACCCTTTTTTTCCAGCGTCTCCTTAGGAAATAAATCGTTAATAGTTTTGGTTTCTTGAAGACAGATAATGTCAGGGTTCTCTTTTTTTATTACTGAAAGTAATTGGTCTTTTCTTACTCTAATGGAATTGACATTCCAACTAAGAACCTTCATTAAGATTTCATAGATTCAAAAAAATCGGAGTTATTTTTTGAATTTTTAATCTTGTCAATTAAGAACTCCATCGAGTCATTAACACCCATTGGCATTAAAATCTTTCTGAGAATCCACATTTTTGATAAATCATCTTTTGAAACTAAAAGTTCCTCTTTTCTTGTACCAGACTTTGTAACATCAATCGATGGGAAAACTCTTTTATCAGAAAGTTTTCTATCAAGAATTATTTCTGAGTTTCCGGTTCCTTTAAATTCTTCGAAAATAACTTCATCCATTCTTGACCCAGTGTCAACTAGGGCGGTACCAATAATAGTTAAAGAACCACCCTCTTCTATGTTTCTTGCGGCACCAAAGAATCTTTTTGGTCTCTGGAGTGCATTAGCATCAACACCACCTGTTAGAACCTTTCCGGAACTTGGAACCTGAGTGTTGTATGCTCTTGCTAATCGAGTAATTGAATCTAATAAAATTACAACATCTCTTTTATGTTCAACTAATCTCTTTGCTTTTGAAATTACCATCTCCGAAACGGCAACATGTCGACTAGCTGGTTCATCAAATGTAGAGGAAACAACTTCACCTTTTACAGATCGAATCATATCAGTAACTTCTTCTGGTCTCTCATCAATTAAAAGAACTATGAGATATACCTCTGGATGATTTGAAGTAATGGAGTGTGCAATATTTTGCAACATTACAGTTTTTCCTGTCCTTGGCGGAGCGACAATTAACGCTCTTTGACCTTTACCAAGTGGTGCGATTAAATCCATAACCCTATGAGTTATATCTTTGACCATTGGGTTTTCAACTTCCATTTTTAATTTCTCATCAGGATAAAGGGGTGTTAAATTGTCAAAATTTATTCTTTGTTTAGTTTTTTCAGTTGACTCAAAATTAATCTTATCAATTTTTGTAATAGCAAAATATCTCTCAGATTCTCTAGGAGCTCGCATTTCTCCCTCGACCGTGTCACCAGTACGAAGGCTATGTTGCTTGATTTGTGATGGCGACGCGTAGATGTCATCTGGGCCCGGTAAATAATTTGCATCAGAAGATCTTAAGAAACCAAAACCATCTTGAAGGATTTCCAAAACACCTTCTCCGTAAATAGCATCTTTGTTCGACGCCATCTGCTTTAAGATAGCAAAAATCATGTCTTGCTTTCTTAGCGTGCCAGCGTTCTCTATTTTGAGTTCCTCTGCGATTTTAAGAAGTTCGGATGGGTTCTTTGATTTTAGGTCTTTTAAATGCATAAAAATAAGAATAGGGGATTAAAGCGGAATTTTTTTTATAGGTTATTAATATTAATTTGTCAATCAAATGGTTTAAATACTACAATTAAAACAATCAAGATAAATAATATCGTTGGTATCTCATTAATTATTCTAAAAAAACTTTCTTCCTTTTTATTATTATATCCTTCAAAATCTTTTCTAATTTTTGCGCAGTACATATGAAAACCAGACATTAAAATTACTAGTGTAATTTTTATAATAAGCCAAGTAGTCAAGAAATAGTTGTTTAATGAAGCCAATGCAATTCCAAGAAACCAAGTTAAAAACATTGACGGATTCATAATAAAACGCAACAGCTTTTTCTCCATAATAGTAAACGTTTCGTATTGATCAGAGTTTTTTTTACAGCTAGAGTGATAAACGAATAATCTTGGCAAATAGAACAAGCCTGCCATCCAAGTAGTAAAAAAAATAATGTGTAATGATTTTAATATGCTATACGTCATTTTCTCTCATTATTTTAGCCATCCGAGTAATTCTCGATTAATTATTTGCTGATACATTTTTATGGCAGTCTGAGAGTCGTTTAAGCAATCTATATAAAAAAAACTTTTTCCACCTTTTTCTAAAAACTCTTCTTCTCCTTCCATTTTTATTTCCTCTAATGTTTCCAAACAATCAACTGAAAAGCCTGGCGCCATAATTACCATATTGTTCTTTTTCTTTTCTATAAGCTCGTCCATTTTTTCATTCATATATGGTCTTAACCACTCTTGTGGCCCAAACCTTGATTGAAAGGACATTTGGAAATTAAATTTCCCTTTCATTTTTTCATTCAGCAACCTTACAGTTTTGGCACAATGACAATGATATGGATCACCCTTCAGAAAATATTTTTTTGGGATGCCGTGGAAAGAACAAACAATATCTTTTTCCTTAATTTTTCGTTTTTTTAAGTTTTCTTCTAAACTTAATTTTAACGCATTGATATATAATGGATCGTCAAAATACGGGGGAACAACACGTATTGCTGGTTGCCACCTTGTTTTCTTTAGGTATTCAAAAACTCTATCTATTACAGATGCCGTTGTTGTAGCCGAATACTGGGGATACATTGGAAAGATAAGTATCTTTTCACAACCTTTCTTCTTCATTTCTTTTAATTCATCCTTGATTCTAGGCTTTCCATAGTTCATAGCATCTTTAATTTCTACCTTCTTTTTGTCATATTTACTTTGAAGTTTTTTTGCTACTGATTGGGTGAAAACTTTTAATGGTGATTTATTTCGTTTTTTATCCCATATTTTTTCATATAATTTACCTGACTTTCTTGGTCTGAAAATTAGGATAATAAAATATAAAATTGGAAACCAAATTAGTCTTGTTAACTCTATAATTCTTTTATCACTGAGAAATTCCCTTAAATATAACCACATTGACGTATAATTTGTATTTTCAGGTGTCCCTAAATTCACCATAAGAACTCCTATTTTTTTTTGTGGTATAAAAATATGATTATCTGGCTTCATTAAAATCTCTTATTAATTGTATTGTTTTTTCTACATTAGCAATTGGTGTATGAGGTAAAACTCCGTGAGATAGATTAAATATATGTTTATTACCATTAAACCTTAAAAGAATTTTTTTTATTGTTTCTTTCATTTCTTTTCCTCCCCTTACAAGTATTTCCGGGTTTAGGTTTCCTTGTACAATAATATTTTTTTTTTTGGCTATTTCTAGAAGTTCTTCAGGAAACTTTTCATCAAGTGAAATTATATCACATTCAACATTTTCTAAAAACTTACAGATTTGTGATTCTGATTTTCTAGGGAAACATGCTACAGGAATATTTGGAAAGACTTTCTTTATATTTTTTAGAATTTTCTTATTTGGTTCTATTATAAAATCAACGTACTCGTCACCTTCTAATAAACCTGCCCACGATTCAAATATCTTAACGATATTTGCACCACTCTTTATTTGTTCTATTAAGTACATACTTGAAAATTCAATCAATATTTCTATTACCTCAAGTAATTCTTTCTTTTCGTTTTTTATTTTTAATTTTACCTTCTGATGATCCTTTGATGTTCCTCCTTCAATCATATAAGTTAAAACTGTAAATGGTCCTCCGCAAAAACCAATTACATTTTTCTTTTTATTTTTATTCTTTATGAGTTTTATTGTTTTAAATATAGGGTCTAATATTTTAAGATTGCTAGTTAGGTTGTTATGACTTAAATCATGTTTGTTATTTATTGGTTTTAAAATAGGTCCTATATTTTCTTTAAAATCCACAAATTGTCCTAATGCATGAGGAACAACCAAAATATCAGAAAATAGTATTATAAAATCTAAATCAAAGCGTTCTATAGGTTGAAGAGATATCTGCGCTGCTTTTTCTGAATTGAAGCATAAATCTAAAAATGTTCTTTCTGTAGATCTTAGTTTTTTATACTCAGGTAAATATCTTCCTGCTTGTCTCATAAACCAAACTGGGACTTTTGTTTGAGAGAATAATTTATCCATATACCTTCTACTACTATATATTATAATAAGGTTGTTGTTGTTGTTGTAGGCTTAGTAACGTTAACATCTTTGATCAACATTATACTAACAAAGAATTAAAGAAAAACTATGTTAATAAAATCTTAGCAAAATAATAAGTCATTAACGAAATAACAAAAAAAATGAGGAAAACACTTCTGTGTATATTGGGGAAAAAAATGTTATTAAAATACTAACATTGTTAAGGTGTGGAGAAAAAAAGAACAACTATAAAGAAATGAAAAAAAGAGAAAGAAATTGAAGTTATACACAGAAAGTGAACATGTTATTCTTGCGTCTTCAAGCCAAACGAGAATTAGTTATTTAAAAAAGTATTTTAGAAGAGCAATTGCTGTACAACATAAAGTTGATGAAATGGAAATAAAAAACAAAAATAAAGATTTAAGTTTTAAGGACTTAGTTAAACTATTGGCGAAAAGAAAAGCTCAATCTATTATGGAAGATTACCCTGAAGGTATTATTATTGGTTCAGACCAGTTGTTAATTTGTGACGGAATATTATTTAATAAGTCAAAAAATATTTCAGAAGCTAGAAGTAACTTGATTAAATTAAAGGGGAAGACACATACATTGATTAGTTCAACATATGCTATGAAAAATCAAAAACCTTATTTTGAAGAAACAAAAGAAGCTGAAATGTTATTTAAAAATGTTTCACAGTTAAGTATAGAAGAATATTTAATGGAAAAAGAGAAAGAAGTTTTGATGTCTGTTGGGTCCTACAGAATTGAAGATAATAAAAAGTATAATTTTTTAAAAATTTTAAAAGGTGATCATGAGACAATAATAGGTTTTCCACTAATAAATCTTAAAAATAAATTTATGGAAGATACGAAATGACACTTTTTGTAATTGGAAAACCAATTAATCACTCACTTTCACCACTTATCCATAATTTCTGGATTAAAAAATACCAGATAGATCTAGAATATAAAAAAATGGAGGTTGATAAAGAGACTCTTCCTTCCTTGATAGAAAAAGTAAGGAGGAGAGAAATTACTGGTTTAAACGTAACTCTTCCTTATAAAAAAGAGATAATAATGTATATTGATGAGATTTCATACACGGCAAAAGACATAGGAGCCGTAAATACAATCTTTTTTAAAAAAAATAAAGTCTATGGTGATAATACAGATGGAATTGGTTTTACGAGATCTCTAGAAAAACAAACAGAATTTAATTTTAAAAATAAGTCAATCTATATTCTAGGAGCAGGCGGCGCATCATACGGTATCATTTCTGAATTAATAAAAAAAAAAATACAAACAATTTATATAGCTAATAGAACAAAACAAAAAACAATCCAATTAATAAATTATTTTAAAAGTAAAGATCAGGATTTGAATTTAAAATTTGCTGACTGGGAAGACCTCTCCCCCGGCTCTGATGTTGATTTAATAATAAACACGACCTCCTTCGGAATGATGGAAAATGAATTCCTAGAAATTAACATCAATAACCTTAAAGATACATTAATGCTAGTTGATATTATTTATAATCCAAAAGAGACCGAGTTACTAAAATTTTTCAGGAAAAAAGGTTTTTTTTGTATGAATGGCTTGAGCATGCTGATAGAACAAGCAGCTGTTTCCTTCGAACTCTGGTTTAAAATTTCTTTAGGTAATAAGGATATTGAAGAGGTAAAAAAGATTTGTGAAAAATCCTATTAAAATAGCAATCACAGGAAAAATAGGTTCTGGTAAATCTACGGTTGCAGAAATTATAAAAGACATTGGTTACTTTGTTTTTGAATCAGATAAAGAAGTTGACAAACTCTTTAATAGCAATCACATAAAAAATAAAATTCAAAACCTTTTTTATAAAATTCAAAACCTTACTAATAAAGATGGCTCGATTAATAAGACTCTTTTAGGCGACTATGTTTTTTCGAATAAAAGTGAGTTAAAAACTTTGGAAGATTTAATTTATCCATTATTGAAAAAAGAAAGGCAAAAATTTATTAATTCAAAAAAAATGGAAAAAATACTTTTTTTTGATATTCCCTTGTTATTTGAAAAAAAACTTTTCAAAGAGTATAACTTTATTATCTACGTTTACGTAAAGGATAAAATTCAAAAAGAAAGAGTTTTAAGAAGAAAAAAAATGAATAAAGATAAGCTTAAAAAAATTTTGGAAGCCCAAACCTATAATTTAAAAGATTATCAAAAATTTATATCAATTAAGATTGATACATCAAATGATCTAGATCAAACAAAACAAAGTTTAATTTCTTTTCTTAATAAAAAAGTTTTAGGTTACTCATAAATCTAAAATTTTAGTTATTAAAGTAAGAAAACGAGATTTTGATGACTTTTCATTGTTTAAAATTGACATTTGACAGAGATGCAGTTCTTTTATTGCTTTTCTCAGGTTTTGAAAATTCCACAGATCTATCTGTGATAAAAAAGTCTCCTCTTCTTTAAAAAAAATTGGTGGTCTAAGTGATTTCATTGCATTTAGGGGTGTCAAACCAAGCAATATTTTATCTTTTACAAATAAAATTTTTTCTAGATGTTTCGAAAAAATATTAATAAATTTAATTTCATCAGAAAATGTTTGTTGTAATTTCAAGAATTCGTTCCAAAAATCATTTCTTTTTTTAGATGCGAGTAAATAAACTAAGTTATTCAGATCATGAGAATTGTTATCTATAAGAATTGACAATGCATTACTTATATTTTTTTTTGTAGTTTTTATGTAAATGATAAGTTTGTTTAGCTCATTTAATAGATTTAGTCTTTCACTACTCAAAAGTGAGGCTAGTAAATTTTTGTGATCAAGGCTTATCTCAATATTTTCATTTTCGAAAACTCTCATTATTACTTCTTTTTTTTCTAATAGACTATCCTCATAGCAAGGTACAATTAAGCAGTCCGGTGAATCCTCAAAAAACTTTCTAATTTTTAAGCCCTTTTGAATAGGACCAGTTTTAAAAATTATATTTTGAATATTTAAGTCTTGAGAAGTGATTAATTTAATAATTTCGCTGGATACTCTTAGATCACTGAGTGAAAAAATTAGACTTGTTTTATTTCCAAAAATATCATCTTGATCATTCTGATTTACTATCTCTGTAAAGCTATGACGTAAAAAATCATCTTGAAAAAGATTTAAAAACTTGAGTGTTCTATCCAAAGAATTTAGCTTGCTTTTTAAAATTGTAATACAACTTTCAATTTTTCCAAAATTAGGTCCATAGAAGAGGAAAAACTTTTTTTCAGTGAGAAAGGCACTTTTTTCAAAATTGGAATATTTTAAGATCATGGAGAAAGTGATCTATTAAATTTTGATGTTGCTATTATTTGGCTTAAACTTTCAGAAAGGGAAGAAATAATATTTTTTGCTGCACTTTCTTCTGAAATAAGATTGGCATATGGGCTTTCACCAAGGAAATAGGAACTTTTATTTTGCAAGGTTCCTGAAAGAACCACTCCTTTTTTATCATAAAATGTATATTGAAGATTAATATTTAATATTTTTCCTGATGAATAAAGGTCTTTGTTAAAAGCTAACCCTGAGAGTGATCTACTTAACGAAACTACTAGTTTTAGATTTGATGGTTTGGATCTTTTTGAGTTAAGTTTTTGGTTAAGAGAGGCCTTCATAAAAAGGGGTATTTTTTTATCGTAGTCATTAGACTTTACTAGAATATTAATTTTGTGAGAGAAAATTGATTTTTTTTTATAAATAGGCTCATAAGCGCAACTACAAAAAAAAAATAAACACAAAAAGAAATTGAGAAATGTCTTTTTTTTCATATCACAAAATTAATAATTCTATTTTTCACAAAAATAACTTTTTTTGAGTTCTCGTAGTATGATGACGGAATATTATTATTTTTCCTAATGATTTCTAAAATATTCTCTTGGCTTGATTCAAATGGCGCGTCAAAAAGAAACTTTTTTTTTCCATTAACCTGAAGAACAATACTAACAATTTTTTTATCTAAATCGGAATCATCAAAATCAGGCCATTTTAAATTAATTAGAACCTTTTTAAAGCCCGACTTTTCTGCTATTTCATCAGAAAAATGAGGAG
This sequence comes from Rickettsiales bacterium, assembly GCA_002689325.1. Classification (GTDB taxonomy): domain Bacteria; phylum Pseudomonadota; class Alphaproteobacteria; order Methylaequorales; family Methylaequoraceae. The sequence continues at coordinate 16,568 of NZFP01000029.1, read as the reverse complement.
TTATAATGGAAATAAGTCTTAAAAATATCGACCAATAGTAATTAAAGAGATCTTTAGTCATCTTTGTTTTCAGGGCATAATTAACCATTTCTCTTAATTTAGCGACCGCAGTATTGAATCTATAGTTTTTAATATCATCTGTGTAAACCATTATTGTTTTCTGTATTAAGCTATAAGCTTCTTTCTCTTCTTCTTTAATTTTGCTAATGGTTTTTGCATCCAATTCTTCTATGAAAGAAAAATCTTTTTGAAGATAATCATATATTTTTTTTAAAAATTTGTATGTAGCTTTTATTCCCTCTATTGACCATTCGAGATCTCTTTCTGGAGGGGAGTCAGAAATCATAAAAAGTCTTGCAGTATCAGCACCATAAGTTGATATTATTGAATCTGGGTCCACAACATTTTTTTTTGACTTACTCATTTTTTCTGACCTTCCCTTAACGACTGAAGTTTTTTTCCCATTTTCTTTTGTGTAATAGACTGTATTTCCTGCTATATCTTTTTCGCTAAAAACATTTTCAGGGTTAATCCATTTTGAGTTAACTGTTTTGAAAGTTTCGTGACAAACCATACCTTGAGTAACTAATTTTTTGAACGGTTCTTCAGGAACGTTATAATTGCAATATTTTAGGGCTCTTGAAAAAAACCTAGAATAAAGTAGGTGAAGAATAGCATGCTCAACACCACCAATATAATGATCAACAGGCATCCAGTAGTTGGTATCATCTTCTTTAAAAGGAATGGATTCTTCAATTGGTGAACAGAATCTTAAAAAATACCAGGATGAGTCAAAAAAGGTATCTAAGGTATCTGTTTCTCTAGTCGCCCTTTTCCCAGTTTTACTACATGTAGTATTTTTCCATGTTGGATGATTGCTAAGAGGATTACCAGAGTTGTTAAAATCTATATCTTCTGGAAGTTTTACAGGTAAATCTTTCTCATCGACGGTGAGAGTTTTGCCATCTTCTGTATAGATAATAGGAATTGGGCATCCCCAATACCTTTGTCTAGACACTCCCCAGTCGCGAAGTCTGTAATCAGTTTTTTTTTCCCCAATTTTATTTTCCTGAATTATTTGAGTTATTTTTTCTTTCCCCTCTGATGGATGAAGGTTATCAAGAAAGTCTGAATTAATCATTTTGTCTTCTTTGTTTATTTCACAGTAAGGAAGAGATGATAAATTAGTATTTTGAATAACTTTTATGATATTTAGTTTATTTTTTACGGCAAAATCATGATCTCTTTGATCATGTGCTGGACAACCAAAAATTGCGCCAGAGCCATAATCCATTAGGACATAATTAGCAAAAAAAATTGGTATTTTTTTTTTATTGAATGGATGTATTACATGAAGTCCAGTTTCAAAGGCAAACTTTTCTTCATTATCTTTTTTTTCTTGATCTTTAATACACAATCTTTTGAATTTTAAAAATTCAGGGTCATTATCGAAAAAATTGCTTATTTCATGTTCAACAGATAGTGCTATAAAGGTCGCACCAAAAATTGTTTCAGGCCTTGTCGTGAAGATTTTAATTTTTTCTTTTTTTTTAGAGATACTAAATATTATTTCAACACCTTGTGATACACCAATCCAATTTTTTTGCATTGTTCTAACTTTATCTGGCCATTGATCAAGGTTATGCAAATCGTTGAGTAGTTCTTGAGAAAACTTTGAAATTTTTAGAAACCATTGGGATAACTTTTTTTTTTCTACAACTGCTCCTGATCTCCAACCTTTTCCATCAATTACCTGCTCATTTGCTAAAACAGTCTCATCTACGGGGTCCCAATTTACATAGCTATCTTTCTTGTAAACAAGACCCGCATTATATAAATCAATAAAAAGTTTTTGTTGATGCTTATAATATTGATCATCACAAGTAGAAATTTCTCTTTCCCAATCTATAGATAAACCAATTGACTTGAGTTGCTTTCTCATATTGCTAATATTCTTTTCTGTCCAAACCTTAGGATTAAGATTGTTTTCTATAGCTGCATTTTCTGCAGGCATACCAAAACTATCCCACCCCATTGGGTGAAGAACATTAAATTGATTTTTTTTGAAAAACCTAGCAATCACATCACCGATTGTATAATTTCTTAAATGGCCCATATGAATATTTCCCGATGGGTATGGAAACATTTCTAATACATAAAACTTCTTTTTTTTATTTCTATTTACAGAAAATACTTTTTTTGAATTCCAAAGGTTTTGCCATTTTTTTTCTATTAATGATGGTTTTGAGTAGTCCATTTTACTCTCTAAAGTAGGAAATTGCTGCAAACCCTTTTAGATATTTATTTTTAAGACGGCTTATATTCTTTTTGGTAATACCTCCCAGAGCGAAATTTAGTTTGTTCTTCAAAAATATACAAAGTTCAAAAAGTTTTTTGTTCCAAGTCCTTTTCTTCTTGGGTGAGACTTTGTATTAAAGACGTTAGAGATAAAAACAATATCAATATCTTTTGCAAATTTTTTAGCCTCTTTGAAATTGTGAATTTTTACTGCTAGCAAAAATTTATCCTTAATTAAATTGAAATTTACCATATTACTAAAAATTTTATTTTTAAAATCTATTAATATCCCGTTAGCATTATATTTGCTAGCCCAGAAAAAAGAACTTTGTATAATAAATATAATACGATTTTTTCTGCATATTTGAACTAATGGTTTAATATTTTTTATAAATTCTTCTCTGTTAAAAGGTTCTTCTGAAAAAAAAATTACTCCAGTTTTACAGGTAAGACTACAAATTATTTTTTCGCTGTACACTTCAAAAGGGTTGCAAAAAAACCATTCTTCTGGAATATTGATTTTTTTTAATTTATATCTTAACCGATGATCCATGAATAAAATTATTGAAAATTATAAAAGAATTTTGATTCAAATTGAAAGATATAATAAAGAATTTTCAGCAACAACTAGGAATCCGAAACTAATTGCTGTTTCAAAAACTTTTTCTGAAGAAAAAATTCAGTTAGTAATCGATCAAGGACATCATATCTTTGGAGAAAATAAGGTTCAAGAGGCAACTGAAAAATGGATAAATTTAAAAAAAAGAAATAAAAAGATTGAGCTTCACTTAATTGGTCCTCTTCAATCTAACAAAGTAAAACAAGCGCTAGAAGTTTTTGACGTAATTCAAACTATTGATAGAGAAAAAATTGTAAAAAAAATAAAAGATAACTTGAACAAAAAAGAGATTAAATGTTTCGTACAAGTTAATATTGGCAACGAACCACAAAAGAATGGTTTAAAAATTTCTGAGTTAGATTCTTTTGTTGAGTGGTGTATTAATGATGTGAAGCTGGGAATAGATGGCTTAATGTGTATACCGCCAATTGAAGGAGAACCGTCCTATTATTTTAATTTACTTTCTAATTTAAAAGAGAAACTAAAAATTGAACATGCAAGTATGGGAATGTCAAATGATTTTGCAAAAGCAATACAATTTGGAGCAACTTACTTAAGAGTCGGTTCAGCTATTTTTGGAAACAGAAGTTAGCATATAATTAAATTGCAGGATAAAGTAATACGAGGAATTAATTTTAATAAATCTTTTTTTTTCATAGCTATGCATCCTTCTGTAAATTTAGTTTCATTTTCTGAGCAATGAAGAAATATTGCACTTCCTTTATATTTTATTGGAGAGGTATAGTTGAAATTTAATACAATTATAATGTCATAAAGATTATCCGCACGAAACAGGTCTTCGTATTCACAGCCGATTGGCTTGTTTATTAGTGAGTTGTAGTTTTTATTGTTAGAATCAGTGCACCAGGCAAAATTTTTTTTTATTTCAATCTTTGGAATTTTGGTTCTAATTTCATTTAATTGTCTTTTCTTATAAAATATTTTTATTAATTTATATCGCCCTTTTGGTGTTATCTTATCACCCTCTCTTTTTTTTAAACCGATGCCATTCTTACCAACATAGCAAATAAATTTTTTTTTTTCATGATAAACATATGCTATGTTTTTTCTATGAGACTTTTTTACAAACAAATTCATTCAAGAATATGTTAAACAAAAAAAAGATTATAGCCATATTCAATCAAAATTATTTTATCAAAGAATTAATTACTCTTTTAGAGGATGAAGGCTTAGAAATCAATAAGATTAAAAACATTGAGCAATCTGAAGAATTAATCTCTAATAAAATTTTACTGCTTGATATTGATTCTAAAAAAAGAATGAAAAACGTAAAAAAATTCTTAGAACAAAAAGCTAGAGATTGCAATATTTTTGTAACACACGAAGAAAACCTTAAAATTGATCTTGAAGATGTCACCATATTAAAGCCCCCAATTATTTTAAAAGATTTCATAAACCAAATTTATAGAATTTGTAAAAAGAATGAAAACTCAAAGAATTTAGTTAAAGTAAAAAACTTCCAGTTTAATTTTAAAAACAATGAATTAATTTTTGACGGAACTAAAAAAAAAATAAGACTTACAGAATTAGAGAGTAGACTTTTAAAATTTTTATCAGCAAATATTAAGGGATCTACAAAACAAGAGTTATTATCAAAAGTTTGGGGACATAACACAATACTTGATACTCATACGCTGGAATCATTAATTTATAGATTAAGAAAAAAAATTGAAAAAAACCCCAATCAACCTAAACTTTTAATCTTGAAGGAAAAAAAATATTTCTTAATCAAAAGTTAATTATTTCGAAAAACTTTTGGTCGAGGATCTTCTTTGTCAATATCAAAACTTGAAATAGAATTTTTCTCATCAACTACTAAGGTATTTAAGAGAACTTCTATTTTATTTGTTGGGTTTTGAAAGATCGTCCATTTTTTCATAAGAAAAGGATTTTTTTCAAAAGCTATTTCTAAAAAACTTTCATCCTGTCTTTTTTTGTGACGAATTCTAATTTTAATTTGATTTTCTTTTTCATATAATCCAACTATTTCAATATCTTTTTTTTCAAAATTTTTATAAAGGAAAAGACTTACAGGTATGTCTGCTAGATTATAAAAGGTTATGGACTTTATTTTTTTGTTAATTGAAGCAAACTTTTTACCATCACTTATTAATAATAAAGGAATCTCATTATAATGAATTCTTGTTTTTCCAGGACGTGAAATTAAAATTTGTCCAGAAAGAATCTCTCCATTATTGTTAATTTGAATAAATTCAGCATTTAAGGTGTCAAAACTCTGTAAAAAATTTAAAACCCTTTCTTGATTTGCATTGCCAAAGCAAGTTTTATGTATAAAAATGATAATAAAAAGATTTGTAAATAGGATACGAAACACGAACTTATTATATACTATGATAATTAAACTTTTAAGAGATCACTTTATTTTTATTTTAGCTGCAATGATTTTTCTTACCAGTTGTCAAATGACAAATACTGGTGAAAAGAACATTTCTGTATTAGATAAAGAATTGGGAATTGAAGAAAAAAGTCAAGCTCTTGAAAAAGGTTCTGTGCCAGAAAAGCCTGAGGTTGATATTTCTGAAAAATCAGATGAAAAATTTGTCCAAACAGAAGTTGAACCAATTGTTGAAAAAGGGGGTCCTTTTGAAGAATCTTATGAAAATATTTCGTCAGCTCAAAAAATTAAAGATGAAAAAAGAATCTTAGATTTTTTTTCAGACCTTTTTAAGTCTGATGAAGCCACAGAAAAAAAGCCAGAGAAGCAGAATATAAAGAAAAATGATTTTGTAAAAAAACAAATAGTCGCTTCTAATGATAAAAAAAGTGACGAGACATATGGGAAAGAAAAGACTGAAATTTTTAAACAGGAAAAACCTAAGGATGAAAAAAGAATTTTAGATTTTTTTACAAAATTTTTTGAATCAGAAGAAAAGCCTGAAGATGAAATTATCGATGAAGAACCTGGGTTTACTAATGACAAAATTGCTACTGAAACATTGAATGATAATGAAGAACAAAAAAAAGAATTTAGTGAGACAGTCGAGAAAATTACTCCAAAAATAATTAAAAGAAAAAATGATGATTATGAGGAGACGAAAGACTTTAAAGAAGAAGTTACTGTAACAGAGTCAAGTGTAAGTAGCAGTTTAAAGAAAATTAAAATAAAAGAAATATCTGATGATCTAGAAATTCAGGATAATATTCAAGATCTTGCTAAGAATGAAAGTTTAGTAAAGAAACCTCGTGAATTTAGAGAAACTCTAAAAGAAAAGAATATTCAAAAAACAAACAATTTGGCTTTTTTAGATACCAGAAAATCTGTTTATAAAAAAAAAAAGCGATCTAATAACTTAATTGGCCTTTTACTTCCTTTAACAGGTGAAAAAAGGTCTGCAGGGAAATTAGTTCTAAACACCTTCAGATATAGTTTAGTATCTAACCCAAAAGATATTGTATTCAAAATATATGACACAAAAGGCTCATCTAGTGGAGCTGTAGAAGCAGCAAAAAAAGGTAAGAATGATAATGTTGATACATTCATAGGGCCAGTTTTTTCTGATGAAACACTGGCAATTAAAAACGCTTTTGTAGGAGATACCAAATTAAAGTTCTTTAGTCTGTCTCCTGATTTGTCAAATATTTCTAAAAACGTTATTGTTTCAGGACAGAATCCAAAGGATCAAGTTTCATGTATTTTAAATGATATAGAAAGCAAGGAATTAAAAAAAATTCTTTTGATACATCACAATGATAAATATGGAGAAGTTGTAAAAAAAAACTTGGAGGAAAGTATATACAAACTAAATATGTTCAACCAGGTCGATTTATCTTTTTTTACTGTATATCCAGAACAAAATTTGAATAAGGATATTATGGCAATAAGTAACTTTGAGAGTAGAAAGCTTGCTTTAAAAGAAAAAAGGAAATTTATAGAAAACGATAAGTCTTTGACAAAATTTGAAAGAAAAAAAGAGCTTAAAAAGTTAGAAAGGCAACTTACTCTGGGCGCTCCTTTTGACTCTATTATTATTGCTTCAGATGGAGATAGATTAACTGAAATTTTGTCACACTTAGCTTTTTACGATATCAATGCCAACAATACTTTTATTTACGGAACAAGTTTGTGGGAAGATACGAATAAGAAAGATAAAGTCTTTGAAAACACTTTTTTTGTAAGTAACTTAAAATCCAAAGAATCTTCCTTTGTAAAAAACTATAAAGATGTTTTTTCTAGAGACCCTTCCTCAGTTAGTTTTCATCTTTTTGATTTAATTGATTTAGTAAATGATTCAAAATTTTATGATGTTTATCCAGAGGATAAAGTTTTTTTTGGAGAGTATACCAATAGTCTCCTCAAGTCAGGATATATAAAAAGAGAAACATTCATTAAGAAAAATAGGGCTGGAGAAACCAAAAATATTTTTAGTTGTCAATTAAATGAAATTTAGACATTTTTTTGAAGGCTTCAAACCGATGATCTAAAAAAATTTTTTTTAAATGAGACATTTGACCAAAAGTCATTTTTGAGTTCGATGGGATAAAAAATGGGTCATACCCAAAACCATTTTTTCCTTTAGGAGGCCATGTTAATTTCCCGTCGATTTCTCCTGTGAAAATACTGATCTCTGAATTCTCTTCCTTCAATGCCAAAGTGCAGTGAAACCTAGCGTCTAAACAATTTTTTTTTTTTGCTTCAAAATACAGTTTCTTCATAGCCTTTGACCAACCGCCATTTTTTTGTGCAAATCTTGCAGAGAAAATACCAGGCTCATTATTTAGGCTTTTAATACAAAGGCCCGAGTCATCAGATAAACCAATGGAGCCATCTGGAACATTTTTAACTTTTATTATGGCATTTTCTTCAAATGTCTTGCCTGTTTCATTAATATCATTAACACCCAGCATTGATATTGTTTGAATTTTCACATTATAATTTGAAAATAGAGTTCTGAATTCAGCAATTTTTCCAGCATTATGCGAGGCAAGAATTATGGTTTTATTGTTAAGTTTGATTTTTTTCAAATTTTTCCTATTACTTTTTCCTGTAAGCGGGATATCTTTTCTGTCGATTCCAGGCTTAACTTAAGCATTTGATTTATTGTCTTTAAGCTAAAAGTTGATTTTTCTCCAGATATTTGAACTTCTGAAACTCCACTTTTTTGTGTAAAAACAAAATTTGCGTCAACATCTGCACGAGAATCTTCATTAAAATCAAGATCTACTAAAATTTTTCCACTTACAATTCCACAAGAAATTGCTGATATTGAATCTTTTATAGGATTTTGCGTTAAAATTCCTTTTTTTAAAAGTTTTTTTACTGCCAAAGCTAAAGCCACATATGCCCCTGTTATAGCAGCTGTTCTTGTTCCTCCATCAGCCTCTATAACATCGCAGTCAATTATAAACTGTTTTGATGGAAAAACTTGAAGATCTAAAATTGTTCTCAAAGAACGGCCTATTAACCTTTGAATTTCAATTGTTCTACCAGACTGCTTACCTTGTTTTGCCTCTCGTTTATTTCTTGAATTTGTTGAAGTAGGTAACATTCCATATTCTGCAGTTAGCCAACCAGACTCTTTGTTTTTTAGCCATGGTGGAACTTCAGTTTCAAATGTAGCTGTACAAATAACTTTTGTGTTACCTATGGATATTAAACAAGAACCATGGGCATTAATGTTGAAATTCTTTTTTATTGAGACTGGCCTAATTTGATTATTTTTTCTATTGAAATTTCTCATTGTCAAATATAATTGTAGTAAATATTATGATAAACTAATAAACATTATGAGAAAAAAAGACAATCTAAAATTCTCTAACATTTTTTCTTTCCAAAGACAAACTTCTAAGATCCTTGAGCTAAACCAAAGATCACAAAAAATATTTAAGTTAATTGTTGATGACTTTTTAAAAGATGGCATGCCAGTCGGTTCTAGAAAATTATCTATAAAGATGGGTGAAAAGCTTTCGCCCGCATCAGTAAGAAATGTTATGTTTGATTTACAAGAGGCTGGTTTATTAAAATCCAGTCACTCATCAGCAGGGAGGGTGCCTACAGATTTAGGTTTGAGGTTTTTTGTTGATGGGTTGCTTCAGGTAAAAAAAATTACTTCTTCACAAAGTAAAGAAATACAAGAGACTATTAATAAAAACTCAGCTAATTCTGATCAAATATGTAATGACGCTGTTACTATGCTTTCCGGTCTTTTAGATTGTGCTGGTATTGTCATAGCTCCAAAATTAGATGGGTCCCTAAAACACATTGAATTTGTGCCCGTTAGTAAAGACAAGGCACTTGTAATTTTAATTACTGATGATGGAATAATTGAAAATAGAATTATTTCTTTACCAAAAGGATTACCCAGTTCCATGTTGACTGAAACAACAAACTATTTAAATTCAATTATTAAAGGAAGAACTTTAATTCAAAGTAAGAAAATGATTAGCGAAGAAATTAAAAATGATAAAATAAGGATAGATAAGCTGGCGCAAAAATTAATTGATGATGGAATAGCCTGTTGGGATGATGCAAGTAAAAAAACAAAATTAATCGTGACAGGAACGTCAAAATTATTAGATGATATTCATGCGATCGATCAACTTGAGGATGCAAGAGAGTTGATAGAAAAATTAGAAAGTAAAAAAAATTTGATGGGCATAATTGATGAAACCAATGAGGCTCGTGGTCTTCAGATTTACATTGGGTCAGAAAATAATTTATTTGGCTTGACTGGCTGCACGACAATAATAAGCCCTTTTAGAAATAAAGAAAAAGAAATTATTGGCGCAATTGGGGTTATTGGTCCTATGCGTTTAAATTATGCCAAAATAATTCCTGTTGTAGATTATACAGCAAATATGATAGGTAAAAAGTTTCAAATTACATAAGTCAGGAGTCCATAATGAATGAGCAAAGAAAAAGTGAAAAGAAAGAAGATAACTTAACCAAAGGAAAAAAGACAGTAGATAAAAACACACAAAAAAAAGAAAAAAATAGTCAGGACTTATTAGTTGATGAGCTGAAAATAAAACTTAAGGATGTTGAGGATAAGCTTTTAAGATCACTAGCCGATAATGATAATCTCAGAAAAAGACATGACAAGGAAATTGAAGATAATTCTAAGTATGCAATTAAAAATCTATCTTATTCGTTATTAAATGTAGCTGATAACTTAGAACGTGCATTAAAATCCATACCCAACAATGAAACCGGAAGTTTGGATAATAATGTCATAAAAAACCTTGTTATTGGGATAAAAGCTGTAGAAAAGGAGCTTATAGATTCATTAGAAAAGCATGGCGTATCAAAGTTTGAGTCAGTCAATCAAAAGTTTAATCCTGAGATTCATCAAGCAGTTTCAAAGGTTCATAACGAAAAACCAGAAGGACTTATTGTGGAGGAAATGCAAAAAGGTTTTAAAATTGGAGAAAGGCTTTTGAGACCTGCCATGGTTGTTTTATCAATGGGACCAGAAACAAAAAAATAAATAAAGTTACTTTTCTTGAAATCTGCGGAGAGTTATAGATATTCTTCCCTCTTTTGGAAGATTGATATTTTGGTAGTCATAAAAAACATTTTTGTCGCTTTTGAAAATCTTACTAATTGAATGATAATATAATCTTGACTCATCCTTTAGAACCACTAAAGAACCAGACGGAAGGCATATTTTTTTTAAATTCTTTCTTGAACTTCCATAATTAAAGACCGCTTTATTTCCAATTGAGATCGAAACAACTGGGTGAGAAAAGTCATTCTCATCTTTATCTTGATGAATACCAAGAGTAGATTTTTCATTTTTATAAACATTAATCAATGAACAGTTGGGTTGAGTTAAGGGTGATCCATATTTATTCCAAATCTCCAAGAAAATTTTTGGAATTGGTGGCCATTTTTTTTTTGTTACTGGATGACACTTTTCATATTTATATCCGTTTTTATCAGATTGCCATCCCCATTTTCCAGCATTCGTAATACTTACGCTAAGTGGTTTATTCCAAATGGGAGTTAAGGGATTAAAAAGAGGGGCTTTGTCAATTATCTCTGAGACCTCGTCTATAATTTTCTTTTGAATTGATTCACTGAGAACACTAATAAGAATTTTCATTTTTTTCTTGATTTGAAGGTTATATTCATAATATAAGATAATAGCTTTAATAACATTATTTTAATAGTGCCTATGAGGGCTATTAAAAAATTCTGTCCAATTACAGTAAGTAGGAAGAAAAGGAGCATTATATGTCAATTATTGGAATAGATTTAGGTACCACAAATTCATGTGTTGCCATTATGGATGGTAAATCCCCTAAAGTGATAGAAAATGTTGAAGGGTCAAGAACAACCCCTTCGATGGTCGCATTCACAGATAACAATGAAAATCTTGTCGGTCAGTCAGCTAAAAGACAAGCCGTTACCAACCCAGAAAAAACACTTTTTGCAATAAAAAGATTAATCGGTCGTAGGATGGACGACCCTGCCGTAAAAAAAGATTTACAGATTTTGCCATATAAAATCGTTCCTGGTGATAATCAAGATGCATGGGTTGAAATAGACGGAAAAAAACATTCACCAAGTCAGATCAGTGCAATGATCCTTCAAAAAATGAAAGAAACTGCTGAGAAGTTTTTAGGAAAGCCTGTTAAGGAGGCTGTCATTACTGTACCAGCTTATTTTAATGATGCCCAAAGGCAAGCCACCAAAGATGCAGGTAAGATAGCTGGCCTTGATGTAAAAAGAATTATTAATGAACCAACAGCTGCAGCTCTCGCTTACGGATTAGATAAGAAAAAAGCAGGCACTGTGGCTGTCTATGACCTAGGCGGAGGGACATTTGATATTTCTATTCTAGAAATTGGTGACGGCGTTTTTGAGGTTAAAGCTACCAATGGAGATACAAAATTGGGAGGAGAAGACTTTGATAATGTTCTAATAGACTACTTCGCAGCTGAATTTAAAAAGGAACAATCAATAGACTTGAAAAATGATAAATTAGCTCTTCAAAGACTTAAAGAAGCAGCTGAAAAAGCTAAAATTGAGTTATCTACTTCTGCTCAAACAGAGGTAAACTTACCTTTTATAACCGCAGACTCTTCTGGACCGAAGCATTTGAATATTAAGCTCTCCAGATCGAAATTTGAATCATTGGTTTCTGATTTAGTCGAAAGATCGATTGAACCTTGTAAGCAAGCTTTGAAGGATGCTGGTCTGGGTGCTGGTGAAATCAACGACATAATATTGGTAGGTGGCATGACTAGGATGCCTAAAGTTATTCAGGCTGTTAAAAATTTTTTTGGAAAAGACCCTAACAGAAGTGTTAACCCAGATGAAGTTGTCGCATTAGGAGCAGCTGTTCAAGGTGGTGTTTTATCTGGTGAAGTTAAAGACGTTCTCCTTTTGGACGTTACCCCACTTTCATTAGGTATAGAAACACTAGGTGGAGTTTTCACAAAATTAATTGAGAAAAATACCACTATTCCAACCAATAAGAGCCAAGTTTTTTCTACAGCTGAAGATAATCAATCTGCTGTTACAATAAGAGTTTTTCAAGGTGAGAGACAAATAGCAACCGACAATAAACTATTAGGACAATTTGATTTAGTGGGTATTCCCCCAGCGCCTAAGGGAACACCTCAAATTGAGGTAACCTTTGATATCGATGCGAACGGTATTGTCAAAGTTTCAGCAAAGGACAAAGCAACCGGAAAAGAGCATCAGATTCAAATTAAAGCATCTGGTGGTTTGAGTGAAGAAGATATTGAAAAAATGGTTAAAGATGCTGAAGCTAATGCTGAATCTGATAAGAAAAAGTTAGAGGCAATTGAGGCCAGAAACAATGCCGATTCAATAGTCCATAGTACGGAAAAAAGTCTCAAAGACCATGGAGATAAAGTTCCAAAAGAAGATAAAGATAAAATAGATAAATCTCTTGAAGAACTTAAAAACCTTCTCAAGGATGAAAAGGCAGAGACTAAAGCATTGAAAGAAAAAACAGACGCTCTAATTCAGAATTCAATGAAATTAGGTGAACTTATGTATAAGGAAGCTCAAGAAAAAGCTGAAAAAGAAAAAAAAGCTTCCGATGCCGGTGGTAAAGAAAAAGGAGATGCTAAAACTAATAAAACCAAGAAGGCAAAAAAAGATGAGAAAGTAGTCGATGCAGACTTTGAAGATGTTACTGACAAAAAAGACGCTGATAACAAAGAAAAATCAGCCTAGTTAATTATTTAGAATGCGTCATGTCAAAGCAAGATTATTATGATGTCTTAGGTGTTTCAAAAGATGCTGACTCGAGTAGCCTCAAATCAGCTTATAGAAAATTAGCGATGAAATACCATCCAGATAAAAATCCTGGAGATGTGGAATCAGAAAAAAAATTTAAGGAAATTTCTGAGGCCTACGAGATCCTTTCTAATTCTGAAAAAAGACAAGCATACGATGCTTATGGCCATGATGCATTTAACCAAACTGCTGGCGGTGGATTTTCGGATGGATTTAGTGGTTTTGGAAGTTTTTCAGATATATTCGAAGATTTCTTTGGTGACATGGGTGGAGGAGCTTCAAGGAAAAACCAACAAAGGGGTCAAGACTTAAAATATGAGATTGATGTTGATTTAAGGGAAGCATACACTGGTATTAAAAAAGAGATTTCATTTGATACACTTGTAAGATGTGATTCTTGTAGTGGGTCCGGTTCTGAAAAAGGCTCTGGATTAAAAAATTGTGGGGCATGTGGTGGAACAGGAAGAACAAGGGCGTCACAAGGTTTTTTCACAGTTGAAAGAACTTGTTCAGCTTGCAGTGGAGCAGGTCAAGTAATAACAGATCCATGTGGAAGCTGTAATGGAGAAGGAAGAAAAAGAAAAAATAGAAAGATAGAGGTAAGTATACCTGCAGGAGTTGAAGATGGAAGTAGGATTAGATTACAAGAAGAAGGAGCCGTTGGTCCACATGGCTCTGCACCAGGAGATTTGTATTTGTTTGTTAGCATGGTAGATCACCCAATTTTTGATAGAGAAGGTTTAAATATTTTTTGTAATGTTCCCATTTCTATTGTTGATGCTTCTTTAGGTGGGTCCGTTGATGTTCCTACTGTCTCAGGCGGCAAAGTTAAAGTTAAGATTCCATCAGGATCACAAAATGGTGATCAGTTTAGATTAAATGGGAAAGGAATGCCAACTGTGAGATCGACACATTTTGGTGATATGATTATTTCTTTATCGGTTGAAATTCCAAAAAACTTGTCAGAAAAACAAAAACAACTACTTAGAGAATTTAATGAGGAATTAACTCAAAAAAATAGTCCAGAAAGTTCTGGTTTCTTTTCTAAGGTTAGGGACTTCTGGGAAGGACTGACTTAAGGAATCTAATGAAAAAAATCAAAATAGGTATTTTTGGGCCTAAGGGAAGAATGGGTGAAAGCATTATCGAACAAATAGACAATTATAGTGAATTACAACTTTCAAGCCTATGTGAGAATAAAAAACATTCAATAGTAGGAAAGGAACTTGCAGGAGTTTTAGTTCATTCAAATTTAGCAAAATTAGTTGATGAATCAGACGTGATTATTGATTTTACTATCCCAGAGGCAACAATTAATTTATTAGAAGAATTAAGAAAAAGTAAGAAAAAAACAGCAGTTGTAACTGGAACAACTGGATTTACAAAAAATCAGGAAAAAAAGTTTTTAAAGTTGTGTAATGGTTTAAAAATTCTTCAATCATTTAACATGAGTTTGGGAATTAATATTCTCAAAGAATTAGTAAAAAAAACAGCCAAAAACATCTCAGAAGAGTCAGACATTGAAATTAGTGAAATACATCACAATATGAAAAGAGATGTGCCTTCAGGTACAGCGTTAACACTTGCAGATTCAATCACTGAAGGAGCTAAAGCGAAAAAAAAAAATATGTATAGATTACAATCAGCTAATTTGCTTCGAAAAAAGAATGAAATAGGGTTTTCTTCGATAAGAGGTGGTGATGTAGTAGGAGAACATTCAGTTTATTTTTTTATGGATGGCGAAAGAATTGAATTAACACATAGGGCAGTTGATAGAAAAATATTCTCAAATGGTGCTTTGAAAGCTGCTATCTGGATTTTTAACAAAAAACCTGGTATGTACTCATTAACAGATATGTTAGGCTGATTTTATGAAAAAATTAAAGTTATTTTGTGTTCTTGTTTGTTCGTTTTTTCTGCTTTCTTGTGAGGAGAAAATATCTGAAGAAGATCTTAATACATACAAATCTATAATGGATGTAAGGCTTGGTCATTTGGGTAACGCTATCATAATTCAGGGACGTCTTTTAGATGCATTTAATCTCAGAAATGATAGAGCTGATGAGGATCATTTTAAAGAAGCTGAGGAGTTAGTAAAAGGAAACCTTGAACTCTTTGGAAGACCTGATGAGCTAAAAAAATTACCTATTCCAAGATCTGGTAAATTGAAAAAGGTTCATAGTTCACTGATAGAAGCATCGGAACTTCTTATACAAGCTAGTAATGCGCTAGAGGATAATGCATGGTTAGGCGGTTCTGTAAGCTATGCTGAAAGAAACCTTGAGATTGCGCGTGTAAATTTTCAAACTGCAATTAAAGAAATCTACGCTATCGAAGATGATAAAGAAGTTAAACCAGCCATGGAATATCCAGAATATGATGTGGGTGAAAAGCCAGAAAGATTCGATTTCAAAAAATAACAATTTTTTATTGTTTGTTAACTAAAAAACCACCAGACACAATTAATAAAAAACCAACTATTAAATTTATAGTAAACGCTTCCTCTAAGAAGAGGTAAGACCAAAGGAAACCAAAACAGGGTATTAAATAATTACTTTGACTTGCAAAAACAGCCGACTTGGTCTCTATAAGCTTAAAGAAAATTGCAATAGCTAAACCAGTACATAAAATTGCCAATAAACTTGCAGATATAAAACTTTTTAATGTTATGCTTGAAACCAGTAAAGAAACTTGATTGTCACCTACTAAAAAAAGAAGAATAGATAAAGGAATTGAAAAAAAAGCAGCAACTCCAATGGAGCAGCAAGCTAATTCAAATGATGATTTTTCTTTAACAGTTTTAACCCAGTTTGCCGACAGGGCATAAAACATTGAAGATAATATTATAAGTAGCGAAAAAAATAAATTATTGTCTGCAATTGATTGAGGGGTAGGTTTTAAAAATATGATCATACCTATAAAACCAACTACTAGACCATTTATTGTTTGTATTTTAAATTTTTGTTTAAAAAAATGAAAAGAAATTAGTAAAGTAAAAAGAGGCATAGTTCCTATTAATGTAGAAGCGATTAAGCTATCAACATATAATTGACTCCAGCTAATTAAATTGAACGGCAAAACATTTCCAAACAAAGCTATAATAATTAGGTCTTTTTTATTATTTTTAAAAAGTTTCTTAATTTTAGTTAAATTACAAAAAAAAAGAAGAATCAGTGAGGCTATTATTAATCTATAAGAAGTCAACAAAATGGGATGAATTGAATCAACACTTAATTTTATAAATATAAAAGAACTTCCCCAAATAGCAGATAATAAAAAAAGACCAAAATAACTGAGATAAACTTTCGAATTAATGTTTTTCAGAATTAAGCCTCGACAGTTGTTTTATACATTTGAAGAGCATCATTAATTCTTTTCATTAATTTTTTCTTATCA
>NZFP01000028.1 GCA_002689325.1 Rickettsiales bacterium | reverse complement strand
TTATTATCTAACTCCTCATCCCCAATGAAGTCGATGGAGATTCCTGGAATGCCAGGTGGTATGATGGGTATGATAAATTTAGGAGAAATTTTTGGTAAAGGTTTTGGACAAAAAAAAGAAAAAAGGAAGCTTACTGTTAAAGAGTCTTATGAATTTCTTCTCAATGAGGAATCTGATAAACTAATTGATAACAACAGCTTAATTAAAAGAGCAATTAATAACGTAGAACAAGATGGTATAGTGTTCATTGACGAGATTGATAAAATCTGTGGTAAAAACAGTCGGGGCACCGCTGAAGTAAGTAGAGAGGGAGTGCAAAGAGATCTGCTACCTTTAATTGAGGGCTCAACTGTTTCAACCAAGTATGGTACAGTAAAAACAGATCATATACTTTTTATTGCATCTGGGGCCTTTCATGTTGCAAAACCCTCAGATTTACTACCTGAGCTTCAAGGAAGACTTCCTAATAGAGTAGAATTATCTGCTTTAAACCAAGAAGATTTTATTAGAATTTTGAAAGAACCAGAAAACAATCTAATAAGACAATACGAAGAATTAATTGCAACTGAGGGGGTAAATTTAAAATTTTCTGAGAATGCAATATCAGAAATTGCAAAAATCGCCACTCAAGTCAATGATGAAATAGAAAATATTGGTGCGAGAAGACTACATACTATTTTAGAAAAAGTTCTTGACGAAATTAGTTTTTCGGCTTCGGATAAAAAAAATGATCAAATAAAAATTGATGACAAATATGTAATAAAACAAGTTGGAGAGATTTATAAAAATAACGACTTATCAAAGTTCATTCTTTGACTTTTTGAGGTAAATCATAAGTGCTCCTTCTCCTCCGTTTTCCGGAATTGCAGAGTCAAACCATAAAATGTACTTTGATAATTGAACAGATCTCAGCCATATGGGAACATTTTTTTTTAACTTTCCAGTCCCTTTCCAGCCTTCAGTTACGCCGAGTCTTTTACCCTTTCCAGTTATAATAAGCAGTAGTCTTTTTTTATATTCGTAATTTTTCAAGATAAATTCTGCTACTTTTTCTTTAGATTCTTCTATAGTGAAACCATGAAGATCCAGCTTAGACTGAATTTTCAACTTACCTTTTTTTATTTTCCTTAAAGTATTCTTTTCAAGAAGTTTTTTCTCTTCATTTCCTTCATAAAAAAAAACTGTTTCAAATTTTTCTTCCTGTTCTTTGTGATTAAAAGCTATTTTTTCATTATTTTTTTTTAGCAGGTTATTTTTTTTTTCTAGTGGGGTTACTCTTTTTTTAAATTCTTCCCAATCTTTTTCAGTCATTATAATCTTTCGGAACTAATACATATATAAGCAGTTTTTTTTTAAGTTCTCCAGCAATTTTTTCTGCTGCTACTCCTCTTCCGGTAAAAAGGTCGGCTCTGTTTTTTCCAATTATAGCCCCTCCAGTATCCATAGAAATTACAGGAAGAAGTTTTTTTTCAGAGACTTTATGCAAAACTAAAGGCATCCCCAAAGGGTAGTATTTTTTGTCTATTGCAACACTTGTATAAGGACTCAAGTTTAGGCCAATTGAACCTACGGAACTTTTTTTGGTATTTTTTTTATTAATATCAAAAAAAATGTATCTCTCATTTTGATTAAGGATTTGATCAGTAATATCAGGGTTTTGCCGTAGAAATTTTTTAATTGAAAATAAATTAATTTCTCCTTTGATGAGTTTTTTTTTTTTTAAGAATTTTCCAATTGATGAATATTTTTTTTTATTATTTCCACCGTAATTAATTTTTACTTGTTTTTTGTTTTCTAATGTTCCTATACCCGACCCCTGAATTTGCAAAAAAAATAGGTCAATTTTATCATTTGTCCATATTAAAACATCCTCCATTCTAAAGTTTGACTCAATTTTTTTTCGCTCAAGCATTTCATAATCTTTATTATATTTAAGAAGAGGAATATTAAATTTCTTTGTTTTTTTAAATGATACCATAATTTCTGGTTCATAATAACCTGTCAAAATACCTACTTTGTCTGAAAGTTCTTTAAATCTGAAATTTTGTAATAAAAATGACTTGTTTAAAGCTTTTGTTTTCAGGTTGTTGCATACTAATTTCCATTGATTTGCTGTTCCTAGGCTTGGATAGGAAGGATGTTTTTGGAGGTTTTGTAATAATTTTTTCTCACAAACTTTTTTTAACGATTTGAAGAACTTATTAATATCCCCTTCAACTAAATTATATTTTAAGAGCTTGTTAGTATTTATTAAGTTTTCTGAATTTGTGTCCTTAAAAAGAAAGACAAGGGAAAGAACTAAAACTTTAAATATCAATTATTCTCTTCAATTTTATCTAAAACCCAGTTGGGATCATTTCTTTTTAAGTCCTTGGAAAAAAACCAACTTTCAACTATTGACAAAATTTGGTTTCCGTCTCCACCTATAATTTTTCCCTTGTCATTTTTGATTACCTGCACTTGTTCTGATGAAAATTTAACTTTAATTGAAGCGACATTATTACTTTTGAGTGATACATCTTCAATTTCTGCTTCTTTTATTCCTATTATACTTACATCTAAGTTTTCTTTTTTCTTTGCTCTGTTATTAATTTGTTTACTAAACATTTTGAAAATATCAGCTGATAATAGGTTTTTGAGGGGTTTAATATTTTCGTCAGAATATTTTTCTATTATATATTCAAAGGCTTTTTTTGCCCCAACTATGAAGTCATCAACTTTGAAGGAGGGGTCAATCTTATGAATTTTAGATAGCTCACTAGATATACCTGGGTTTTCGTGAAAAATATGTTTTGATTCTTCTAACTTAATTTGATCGACACTGGACTTTGAAACTTTGTCAGGAGAAGATTCTTTAAGGTCTGATTTTCCTCTTGAAAATTTATTTGCTATGTCGTGCTCGTTACCAGTTTTTTTACCAAGTGTATTTCTCAGCCTATTTATTATAAAAATGGCAACCATTGCTAAAATGAGAATATCTATGTATGGTATGTTGTTCATTTTTTTTTATTATAGAAGTTTTAGTGCATTTTATGTATTATTATGTATTATATTGTTTTCCATAACATAATGAAACATTAATATGGCAAATAAAAAAAAAAATTCAAATACAAACAATCTAAAATTCATTATTAATGCTCAATATCTGAAAGATCTATCTTTTGAGAACCCACGTGCCCCTGAATCTTTGCGAAACTTTTCTTCTAACCCATCTTTTAATATTGATGTAGATGTAAAATCAAAAGCTTTAAATGATCATGGAAAAAATATTTTCGAAGTCGAACTTTTAGTTAAAGGAGAAACAAAAATTGAAGATAAGCCTCTATTTTTGATAGAAGGAAGCTACTGTGGAATTTTTACTATAGAAAATGCAGAGTCTGATGTTTTAGAAAAAATTCTTCTCATAGAATGTCCTAAGTTTTTATTTCCGTTTTTAAGGTCAATTATTGCTAATTCTACAAGAGAGGGTGGGTTTCCACCATTGATGTTAAACCCAGTCGATTTTGTTGGTATGTATGAAAGCAAAAAATCAGAAGGAAAAAAAAATTAATTAGAGCTTAACCTTTTTTTTAAGCTCTTTTTTAATTGCTAAACTTTCATTAACAATCTCTTCATTAATTTCAAAAGTTGTGAGACCTTTCTTCCATTTCTCAATAAACTTTTTCATATTTTTCTCTTTAGGAGCATTGGTTTTCTGGGATTTCTTAAATTTTTCTCTTACACTTTTTCTATCCAAGAGTTCTTTTACTTCATCGATCTTTAGCAACTCATCTTCTCTTAAGTAATTAGTGATTACAAAATTAAGCCTCTGGTTTTCATTTTCTAATCTTAGATTTTCTTCTTTTATTTTTATGAAGTGATCCTGAACAGTGTTGATGTCCTCTTCTTTGTACAATTTTATCTTTTTGTTAAATTTTTGAAGAGCTTCTTCAAGATTTTGAAGTAAAAGGTCCTTAATTTTAATTATGTCTGCTTCATTATAATTATAGTGACTCTTATCACTTAGTTTAGCAAGACTTGAAAACGCTAAAAATACTTTATTAATTCTTTTTTTTGATAAGACAATAAAATTGCAAATTTTAAAAATTGTTCTCTCGTCTTTAGTCCATTCATTTCTGGGTTTGTATCTAAAGTTTTTAAGAAATGTAAAGGCGTCTACAAAAGAAAGATTATGTTTTTGTGCTTTTTTACTCATAATTTGTACTATATGCATAAATACTATATTTTTAACAAAATATAGGGGATAATTTTATAATATATAACATGATACAACGCAAGGATTCTTTTATTATTCTGTCTTAATATTGTCTTCTAACTAGATCAGAGTTTCTCATACAATAAGTTATAAATTATTATATTTGAGAAATACAAAATGGAGTGGGTAAAAGATATGCCTTGACCGGTTTTTGGCATGTAAAATGCGTAATACAGGGTTATGAGAGATGTCAACATAAGTATAAAAGATAAGATCCGGGCACTTGCGGAAAAGTCGTTAAGTTTGAAAGAATATCAAGTCAAAGAAAAAGATAGTTTTTTTACGAATTCCTTTAGTCTAATGAATGACTTTAAAAATAAGCAGGAAATATTCTATCCACTAGCTCAATCATCTTGGGATTATACTGAGCATAATGCAATAATTGACCAATTATACACTGGTAATTTAACAATGGGAGAAAAGGTAGAAAACTTTGAAAAAAGGTTTGCTGAACATTTTGGAGCTAAATACGCTGTTATGGTTAATTCTGGCTCATCGGCGAATCTTTTAATAGTAGCAGCTTTAACTTTATTATCTAAATATGATTTTAAAAGTGGTGATGAAATCATTGTCCCTGCTCTAGGCTGGAGCACAAGTTATACTCCATTTGCACAATATGGATTAAAATTAAAGTTTGTAGATATTGATTATCAAACATTAAATATTGATCCTGAAAAAATCAATAATGCGATTTCAAGAAAGACCAAAGCAATACTTGCAATAAATATTTTAGGAAATCCTATTGAGTTCAAAAAAATTAAAAAAATATGTGAAAAAAACAAATTACTTTTGATCGAAGATAATTGTGAATCACTGGGAGCCAAATATGGAAACAAATATTCAGGAAATTTTGGGGTTGCAGCTTCTTACAGTTTTTTCTTCTCACATCATATTCAGACAATAGAAGGAGGCATGATAACAACTAATGATAGAGATATATGTGAGTATTCAAGATCTCTTCGTTCTCATGGATGGAATAGGGATTCATTAGAAAAAAATTCATTTAGTAAGAGCCCAACTGCTAAATTTAAGAATTCCTTTAATTTTGTTCTACCAGGATATAATTTAAGACCCAATGAACTCAATGGAGTTTTAGGGCTTACTCAATTAAAAAAATTACCTCACTTTCTCGAAGGGAGAAAAGAAAACGCACGTTTTTTCAAAAAACTGTTTGATAATCAACCTTATTGTAGTATTCAAAAATGCGATTATGATTCTTCTTGGTATGGCTTTAGTATTTTGCTAGAGGGAGCATTAAAAAATAAGAGAGATTATGTTCTTAATGAACTTCACAATGTCGGTATCGAGACACGACCAATAGTAACTGGGAATTTTTTAAAAAATTCAGTTTGTGATTTTATGAATTATGAAATTTCAGGAATCTTAAAAAATGTAGAGAGCGTAGATAGAAGGGGTTTTTTTGTTGGTAATTCTCATATAAACCTTGAAAATCAGCTTTTAAAGCTATCAGAGACCATTCAAAAAATTTATAATAATGTAAATTAAGAGAAAAAAAAATTTATGATTATTAATAACTTAATGGGAGGTATAGGAAATCAGTTATTTCAAATATCTGCGGGATTTGCTCACGCAAAAAACATTCAAACAGACTTTGCAATAAATTATAAAATTGGCTTAGGAAATGGTCAAGGGTACCCTCCTAGAAGATACAAAGATACACTTTATAAAAATATTCCAGAGACAAACCACAACGTTTTTATTCCGTACCAAGACCCAAAATTTAGTTATACCCCAATATCAAAATTAAATAATTTGTGTTTAATTGGATACTTTCAATCAAAAAAATATTTCTTAGGGTACGAAGAAGAGGTTAAGAACCTTCTCTATTTTCCCATTTCATTAATAACAAAAGTTCAGAATAGATTTGATGCAATTAAAAAAAAAAAAGTAGGAATACATCTTAGACTTGGCGATTACCGCGCTAAGAGTACAGAGGGGGTTTTCCACAAAATTGACTACTCATTGTACCTTAATGAAGCAAAAAAAAAATTTGGAGATGAGTATGAGTTTTTAATTTTTTCAGATGATTTAAACTTACTAAAGCAGGAAGTAAATCTCAAAAATTTTGTTAATTTAGAAAATGATAATGAGCTGGAAGATTTATATTCTCTGTCTCAATGTGATAGCGTAATCATGAGTAACAGCTCTTTTTCTTGGTGGGGAGCATTTTTAGGAAAAACTAAAGAAAAAGTTATTTGTCCAGATAAGTGGTTTGGACCAAGGGGACCCCAGGATTCGTATGACATATACGAGGACTCTTGGATAAAAATAGTTGTGTAATAAAAGCTTTGATGCTTAATTGGAAATATTGATAAAATTATAAAAATGGAGCGGGAAACGAGATTCGAACTCGCGACCCTCACGTTGGCAACGTGATGCTCTACCACTGAGCTATTCCCGCAGGATAAAAAAACATTAATATACTCTTAAAAAAAGTTAATTACAATATTACCAACTAAGAATAAAATTTTTAATTATTTATTTTAAATGTGACTAAAGATTATCATATAATATCATATGCCATATAATTTTAATAAAAATTTTGAAGAACTTCCTGAGACACTTCCACTTTTTCCATTGAGTAAAGTTCTTTTATTACCGAGAGCAAAATTACCACTTAATTTGTTCGAAAACAGGTATTTACATATGCTTGACTATGCTTTAGCAAATGGCAAATCAATTGGTATGATTCAACCAAATGAAAAAATTAGAGATCGTAAATCAAAAAAAGAACCTAACCTTTATTCGATTGGTTGTGCAGGCTATATCACGGCTTTTTCACAAACAAACGACAATAGATACGAAATAATTCTGAAGGGTTTATGCAGATTTGAATTAAAAAGTGAACTTAATTTAATGAATGGATTTAGAAGAGGAAAAGTTTTGTGGAAGCCATTTAGGAGTGATTTTGAACCCCTAGTTTTAAAAAGCAAAGAAAAAAGGTCTGTTTTCATTGAGAATCTGAAAGGTTATCTTAAAAAAATGTCTATTAACGCTGATTGGGAGGCAATTGAAGTTTCGAGTGATGAAGATTTGATCAATTCTATTTCAATGGGCTGTCCATTTGATGTTAACGAAAAGCAAGCATTGCTTCAAGCACAATCACTTGATGAAAGAACTGACATATTAATTTCATTAATGAAAATGAGTATGAGTTTTAGTTGTAGCTCAGACGAGAGTGCTAAGCTTTCTTGAACTATGAATGATTTTGATGAAAGTATTCTTCCCTTTTTAATTTGTCCAAAGACAGGAAAGGATCTTTTTTACGACAAAAAAAAAAATATCCTACATACCGCTGATAAAAAAAATATTTACAAAATTAAAAAAGGAGTCCCTTTGCTTGTGGCTGAATAACAACAATGATTCCAGATTCCATTAAATTGTCTAATGACAAAAGGTCTTTACAAATAGCTTATGATAAAAAAAATTTTTTAATATTATCATCATCTTTTTTGAGAGCTCATACACCATCAGCTGAAAATAAAAAGAACCTCGATTCTCCAGATGTCAAAAAGTTCTCAGAGGTTCTAATAAAAAAAATTGAGAAAGTCGGTAATTATGCCATCAAAATTTCCTTTAGTGATGGCCATAACACAGGGATTTACAGTTGGGAGTTTTTGTATGAGATTGGTCTCAAAAGTCAAACTTCAAAAGACCCATAGCAAACATCATACTTTTTTTTTTAAGAAACTCTGATTTATTAAAGATTTTTAATCCATTCTCTCTAATTGTTTTTATTATAATGGAATTATTTGAGAACAACTGATTTAGTCTATGAGTAGCCTGAATTAATAACTTCTTGTCAATCAATCTTTTTAATGAATAATCTCTGAGAATATACGTACTGCCAATATCTAAACCAAGCTCTAAACCTTCAGAAATAACTTTTGCAAGATCATACGAATCTCTGAGTCCTAAATTTAAGCCTTGTCCAGCAATAGGGTGGATTGCTTGGCATGCATCACCAATAAGAACAATTCTTCTTTTAAAATACTCGTAGCATGAAATTACATTTAAATTATATTTCACTGGCTTTGAAATTTTTGTAATTTTACCAAAAGCTCTTGCATATCTCTCTTCAAAGGCATTATTAAATTTTTTGTTATCCAACAGTTTATTCTCAATCGCTGAGTCAACAGTCCACACGACGGATGAAGATTTTTTATTATTATCTTGCATCGGAAGTAGTGCGAGAGGCCCTGATGGAAAAAACCTTTCCAAAGCTATGGACTGATGAGATAGTGTGTGTGAAATATTAAATACGTAAGCTACTTGATTGTAGTCGAAAAAGAAACTTTTAATGTCAGCAAAAAATCTCATTCTAGAGTTTCTTCCATCAGCACCAATTATTAGAGATGCTGAAAAATTTCCTTTATCTGTCAATATTGTTGCATTGTTACTTGTTCTTTTAATATCCTTTATTTTTATTCCCCCAATAAATTTAATAAAACTTGATTTCAATACTTCTTTAAAAAAAGTTTTTTTTAAGTATGTATTATCAACAATGTAGCCAAGAGGACCCTCGTTAACCGATTGTGACTTAAAATTAAGCTCATTGGTATTTATTCCTTCCGAAACATTGATTTCATTAATCGGTTGGGCTTTTTCTTTAATTTTATCCCATATGGAAATATCTTTTAAGATTCTACTAGAGCCTTGTGATATGGCTGATGTTCTTGAGTCCTTTAGCTCAAGCAACTTTTTTTTACTATTTTTATCTAAAATTATTACTTTATGTCGTAACTTTGATAGCTTAAGGGCTAAGGTCATTCCAACTAAACCTGAGCCTACAATGATTATGTTGTGTTGATGATTATCCAAAATCTCTTATAATTTCCAAAATATTATGTAAATATTAATACATTAATTGATGTTTAAAAATTTTAAAGCCAATTTCGAGAAATTTTTAATTTCTTTCGTACTCTTTTCTATCGGTTCTATAACTTTAGTTTCTTTAATAACATATAATAAAGCAGATAATAGTTTTTTTAAATACGACTCCAATATTCAAGGAAGCTCAAATATTTTGGGTGCTTTTGGTTCATATTTATCGTCGTTTTTAATAGATATTTTTGGACTTATTTCCTTTTTGATCCCTATGTTTTTTATTCTTCACTCCTTAGGTATTCTTTTGGGTAGATTAGTAACCTGGTATAATTGGACCTTGCTACCTTTCTTACTAATTTTTTCCACTCTTCTTGCAGAATTCATTTCCCAAAACTACATCACTAATGGTCTAGGTGCCGGCCTTCTTGGAATTGGACTTTATAATTATCTAAATTATTTTCTAGAAGAGGTTTGGAGCCCACCAATAATATTGTTTGTTTTGTTAATATTAACCATAGGCTCCGTTTACTTTTCATTGAATATCAAGGTAAAGCAAATAGGAAAAATAACCAATATTATTTATAGTTCCCTAGTTTTTGTTGTCTTTATTTTTGCTAAATTTTTTAATTTTGGAAAGAGTGTAAATTTAGATAAAATTTTGACACCAAAAAAAAAGAAACTTTTATCATCAAGTAGAGTAAACTCTAAGACTACTGAGCAGAAAAAGAAGGTATCATTAGATTTTAACTTTCCTTCTATAGAACTTTTAGAAAAACCGAAAAAAACACCTGGTGTAGAAGTTGAAAATAGAAGAAATACTGAGGTAAACAAAGCGTTATTAGCAAATGTTTTATCTGACTTTAAAATTAATGGTGAAATTACTGAAGTAAAGCAAGGCCCGATAGTTACTTTATTTGAACTCACGCCTGCTCCAGGAACTCAGTCATCTTCAGTAATTCGTCTTTCAGATGATATTGCCCGATCAATGCGTGCTAATTCTGCACGAATTTCAACAATTCCAGGAAAAGATGCTTTAGGAATAGAAATTCCTAATAAGAATAGAGAGATGGTCTATTTGAGGGAGTTATTGGATGATGATCTATATAAATCAGCTAATTGTAAGTTACCATTGGCTTTAGGTAAGGATATTTTTGGAAGACCAGTGATTGTCGACTTAGCAAAGATGCCTCATCTTTTAGTTGCGGGAACAACTGGCTCTGGAAAGTCAGTTGGAATCAATGCTATGCTTCTTTCAATTCTATACCAACTTTCGCCAGAAGAATGCAGATTGATATTAATCGATCCCAAAATGTTAGAGTTATCCATTTATAAAGGAATTCCACATCTCTTAACAGAAGTTGTAACTGACCCAAAAAAAGCAATTTCTGCTTTAAAATGGATTGTTAAAGAGATGGAGAATAGATATCAGATGATGGCACATTTGGGGGTTAGAGAAATTGAGGATTATAATATTAAAGTTAAGAAAATTTTAGACGAAGGTAAGGTAATATTCAAAGAGACTCAGGTTGGTTATGATTCAGAGACTGGTAAACCAGTTATGGAAAAAAAACCTTTAGACCTGAATATATTTTCAAAAATCATTGTTGTAGTAGATGAGTTGGCGGATTTGATGATTACTTCAGGAAAAGAAATTGAATCAGCTATTCAGAGATTATCGCAAATGGCAAGAGCATCTGGAATTCACCTCATTGTTGCAACTCAGCGCCCGTCAGTTGATGTTATCACTGGTACAATTAAATCTAATTTTCCAACACGAATCAGTTATAAAGTTGTAAATAAAATAAACAGTAGAACAATCCTGGAAGAGCAGGGTGCTGAACAACTTTTAGGTCAGGGAGACCTCTTAATTTCAATGATGGGAGATCAATTATTGAGAGTTCATGGTCCTTTTGTAAAAACTGAAGAGGTTATTGCTGTCGTTAATCATTTAAAATCACAAGGGGAACCAGAGTATTTAGATTCGGTTACCAGTGACGACGATGAAAGTCAAAGTATTTCACTTGGATTTAATGAATCAGGAGATGATCTTTATGACAAAGCTGTTTCAATTGTTTGTAGAGAGAAGAAAGCTTCTACTAGCTTTATTCAAAGACATTTACAAATTGGGTATGATAGGGCAGCTAGAATTATCGAAAAAATGGAGTCAGAGGGAATAGTTAGCCCAGCCAATCATGTTGGGAGAAGAGAGGTTCTCGTTGGGAAAGATAACTAACCTTTTCTTTATTTTATTTCTTGCAAATTCTTGCGCAATTGTAAGCACCGCTGGATCATTAGTTGGAAGTGCGTCAACATCAACTAGGGGCTTTTCAGGAACTATTGAAGATAGCTATTTGATGACAAAAATAGTTTCTAAAATTACCTTAATGAAGCTTTCCAATTTTTCAAATATTAATGTTTCGGTTGTAAATGGTAGAGTTCTTATAGCAGGCAATGTACAAAATCAAAAAAAAAGACTAGAATTAATTAAAAAGGTCTGGGAAGTTGATGGTGTTAAAGAAATTTTCAATGAAATTGAAATTGGTGTAGACAGGTCGTTTTCTGAAAAAGCAGAGGATTTTATTTTTGAAACTAAAGTTGAAAATAGATTGTTACTTGAACCAGGAATATACACTAATAATTATAGTGTTGATGTTGTTAATGGTAATGTTTATGTAATCGGAATTTCTTCTAATATTGAAGAAAAAACAAAAATAGAGAATTTTTTAAATAAAATGACTGATATAAAAAAGCTTATTCTATTAATTGATCTTGAAAAGAATAATAAAAATGGCAACTAAAAATTTGTCTGTTTTTTTTCAAATGGATTCTTTTGATAAGTTGAATAAAAAATCCGATTCCACAATATCAATTATTAAAGAGGCCTTCAAAAAAGATATTGAAATATGGGTTGGTTCTCCTAATGACATTTGTCTTAGTGAAAAAAATGTTTATGCAAAAGGGTACAAAGTTTTAGGCAGTGATTTAAAGTTGGGGAGAGCAGAGGACTTTAATATAAAGAAGTTTAATTTTTTCTTTATAAGACAAGACCCTCCATTCGATTTAAGATATCTTACTAATTGTTATATTTTAGAGATTCATAAAAAATTTAATAATAAGCCATATTTTATTAATGATCCGAATGGAATAAAAAATTTTACAGAAAAGATTTTTCCCTTATATTTTTCTGAGTTGATGCCCAAAACTTATTTATGTGAAGACGAGGTTTTTTTTCTTACTTTACTTAAAAAACATAAAAACTTAGTTTTAAAAACTCTATATAATAAAGGGGGTGATGGTGTTGAAAAAGTTAGTCAATCTAACATCAAGATAGCAGTTAAATGTTTTAATAGTCTTATTAATTATTATTCTGTTCCAGTAGTAATTCAGGAATTTTTAGAGGATGTAAAATTTGGGGATAAAAGATGTATTCTTTTAGACGGAAGTCCTGTGGGTGTAATTAACAGAATACCAATAAAAGGTGAATTCAAAGCAAACCTTCATCTCGGTGGACAAGCAAAACGAACATCTTTGACGAAAAATGAAAAAAAAATATGTGAGGTACTTAAGCCTATTTTAAAAAAAGAGAAGTTATTTTTTGTAGGAATTGACTTAATAAATGAAAGGCTAACAGAGATTAATGTTACTTCTCCTACAGGAATTGTTCAGATACAAGATATAGCAGGGATTAATATAGCAAAGATGTTATGGGAAAAACTAATTAAAAAAAATCTATTATAGTACCGGCCCCGCTAAGGTTAACTCTTTCTCCCTTGTAAACTTGATAAAGTTTGGTTAGGTTTAACAGAAATAGTTGTGGCTCATATTAGTACCAGTAATGATATAAGATTTCGATGGTGTGAATTGGTTTGAGCCGTAAACATTAATATTAACTTTAAGTGCTAACCAAATTATTATTGTTTCCATCAATAAGCACATTTCTTATTTGTTTCTCATACTTGATGTTGAGAATTTGCCTTTAATGATTTAATTTTTAGATTTTCTTATTAAAAAAAAGATTTATCCACATGCTGTGGAAAATTTTTTAATTATTGTAACCACTTTCTCCATGAGTTGAGGTATCTAGACCTTCAATTTCATTTTCTTCATCAACCCTCAGAGAAGTAAACATAGATATTACTTTTAATATAACGTAAGTAACTATTACCGTCCAAATTATTGTTACTAGAACAGCGTAAGACTGTATTTTGATGTGGTCAACTGCTAATAATCCTTCATCAAATCCAACACCACCCCAGGTAGAAGATATAAGAAGGCCACAAAAAATCGTTCCAAACATACCACCAACACCATGTACAGCAAATACATCAAGACTATCATCAATCTTAAGTTTGATTCTTATAATGTCTACAGCAATATAGCATAATACTCCTCCACCAACGCCTAGTATAATCGCTCCCTGTACCCCTACAAAACCAGAGGCTGGTGTAATAGTAGCAAGTCCAGCAACCATTCCTGTAGCCATGCCTACTAATGAAGGTTTCCCGAACCTGAACCATTCAATTAGTATCCACGAAAAAGCTCCAATTGAGGCAGCGATATGGGTGACTAAAATTGCCATTGAAGCGGTTTGGTCAGCTGCCAAGGCAGAGCCGCCATTAAATCCAAACCAACCAACCCATAACATAGATGCACCAATCATTGTAAGAACAGGACTATGAGGGGGGACCATTGTATTTGAGTCAAAAGTCCTTCTTTTTCCTAATACAAGGGCAATTACTAAAGCAGCTACACCTGCAGTTGTATGCACCACTATACCACCAGCAAAATCTTTAACTCCCATTTCAGCTAAAAAGCCGCCTCCCCACACCCAAAAGGCAACTGGACAATAAACAAAAATTAACCACAATGCTGAGAAAAGAAGAACAACAGAAAATTTTATTCTTTCTACATACGAGCCTATAACTAACGCAGGGGTTATGATACAAAACGTCATTTGAAACATGGCAAAAAGCACCTCTGGAATACCTCCACTCAATGCTTCAGGTGGTAATTCAATAAACATTTTTGACAAGTTTCCAAATAAACTTGAATCGCCTGGTGAAAAGGCAAGAGAATAACCAATAATAACCCATATTATTGACATTAAGCATGCTATCCCAAAATGTTGACATAACACTGATAAAACATTTTTAGATTGAACTAGTCCAGCATAAAATAGGGCTAGACCAGGTAAAGTCATAAACAAAACTAAAGCGGAGGATGATAAGATCCAAGCTGTATCGCCAGAATTAATTTGTGCCTGAACACTTGTTGATACAAAAAGAACTAGAAAGATTCCTAGAAACTTAAACAAAACAAATCCTTTTTTTGCACTCATAGTAAATTTTATCTATATAATTGTAAACCTACAATTAATATTAATTAAATATATGGAAAAAAAAGAAACTATTTTTGCGTTATCCACTCCATATGGTCGCTCTGCCATTGGAGTAATAAGGCTCTCAGGTTCAAATGCTTTAAATGTTGCAAAAAAGTTGACAAAAAAGAAGAACTTTTCAAGTAGAACAGCAAATTTTGTCAGTTTTTTTGATGACAAAGACTCTATAATTGATCGTGGATTGATTATTTTTTTTAAGTCACCTTCATCATATACCGGAGAAGATATGTTGGAGATACATACCCACGGTAGTATAGCAATTATTAATAAAATGTTTGAGGTTCTTGAAAAAATCACAGGATGTAGGTTTGCTTTGCCCGGAGAGTTTTCAAAAAGGGCCTTCATTAATGGGAAAAACAATCTAATTCACTTTCAAGGCTTGGCTAATTTAATTTCTTCTGAAACTGAACAGCAGAGAATAGTGGCATTAAAACAAACTTTTGGACAAACACATAATATTTGCAAAGAATGGAGACAAGTAATTACCGAAAGTCTTGCAATTTTAGATTCTGCTATCGACTTTCCTGAAGAAGGAGAAGATTACAATTTAAATGTTATTGTAAAAAATTTAAATAAACTCATTAAAACTGCTAAAAATGCAATAGAGTTCTCTCATACTTGTGAACAAACGTATGATGGTCAAGATGTTATTATATTTGGCCCACCAAACAGTGGGAAGTCTTCGTTTTACAATCTTTTATGTCAAGAAAATAAAGCAATAACGTCATCTATAAAAGGAACTACCAGAGATAAAAACACTACACAACTGGAAATCTTCGGTCAAAAAGCAACTATCACAGATACTGCCGGATTAAGAAAAACGAAAAATTTAATTGAAAAAAAAGGGGTAAAGAAAACCCTTCAAATATTAGATACTTCCAAAAATTTTGTTCTTGTCCTATCGCCAGATTCTTTTTCTGTGAAGAACTCCAAGTTTATTGAAGATTCTATTGGTAAAATTGGAAATAAAAATTTAGTAATTATTTTTAATAAAAATGATTTGAATTCTTTCGCAAGTGTGAAAAAAAAATGGATTAGTCAAATTAACAACTTAAGCAAAATAAAATCTTTATCAATATCTTGTAAAAAAGGTAAAAGTGACTACCAAATGTTGATTAGTTTAATGAAATTTTTAAATAAAAACTTGTTATTAATTGACAGAAGTTTAAATGAGAATTACTACTTTTTTGAAAAGGCTCAGATAAGTATTATTTCCTCTATGATTACTGATTTAGAAATGTGTATTAAAAATATTAAAAATATTGAAATAGCTAGTGATTTTTTATCAAAAGCTTTATCATCTTTGGACACCATTTATGGAAAGACTAATGTTGAAGAAAAGCTGGAAGTTATTTTTAATAAATTTTGTATTGGAAAATAAAATGTTTCACGTGGAACTTTTTTATGAATTATGATGTCTTAGTTATTGGTGGGGGTCATGCTGGAGTTGAGGCTGCTGTTATGGCCAGGAGGCTCAATCTGAATGTGGCCATAGTAACTTTTTCTTCAGATGATATCGGTGTTATGTCGTGTAATCCGGCAATGGGAGGCCTTGGGAAAGGTCATCTTATACGAGAAATCGATGCAATGGGTGGCGTTATGGGTTTAGCCTCAGATTTATCTGGTATTCAATTCAGAATGTTGAATAGAACAAGAGGTGAAGCAGTCCAGGGACCTAGGGCTCAAATTGACAGAAATAAGTACAAAAGTAATATTTTAAATATCATTTCAAGTGAAGGGATAGATATTATAGAAGATGAAGTAATTAATATATTAACTAGTTTGGCCGGAAATAATAAAACTATTAGAGGGGTTGAAACAGAGTCTATGGGAAAAATTATCTGTGGCTCTGTTATATTAACAACAGGGACTTTTCTGTCAGGAAAAATATTTATGGGACAGGAAACTTGGAATGCTGGAAGAATTGGTAGCCCCTCCTCTAAAAAACTTGTGAACTTCTTTAAAAAGAATAATTTTTCAACTTTTAGGTTAAAGACAGGGACTCCAGCAAGAATTAGAGGGGATTCGATTGATTTTTCAAAGTGTTTTGTTCAAGAAGGGGACAATGACCCAGAACCTTTTTCCTTTATGACAAAAAAACTTAATGTTGACCAAACACCTTGTTTTATTACCCATACGAATAAAAAGACCCATAAAATTATAAATGAGAGTATTTTTAAATCACCTCTTTACAATGGCAGTATACAGTCAAAAGGCCCAAGATATTGCCCCTCAATTGAAGATAAAATTAAGAAATTTGCTGATAGAACTAGGCACCAAATATTTTTGGAACCGGAAACAAGATGCGGGCAAATAATTTATCCTAATGGCATTTCTACATCGTTACCAAAAGAGGTCCAATTAAACTTCCTTAAAACAATTAAAGGTTTAGAAAAGTCTATAATCGAAAAGTTTGGTTATGCTGTTGAATACGAGTGTATTGAAAGTAATGAAATCAAAAGTACATATGAAGCAAAAAAGATCAAGAGACTATACCTTGCCGGGCAAATTAATGGCACCACCGGTTATGAGGAAGCAGCTTCACAAGGACTTTTAGCTGGAATTAATGCAGCTAGATCTCTAGCTAATCAAGAGGCGTTTGTGGTGGAACGTTCTGAAGGATATTTAGGAGTTCTTACCTCTGATATTATTAAAGGTGGTCTAGTCGAGCCCTATAGAATGTTTACATCTAGAGCAGAGTATAGGTTATTCCTAAGAGCAGATAATGCTGATGAAAGACTAACTGACATGGCAATATCACTAGGTACTGTTGAAAAATCAAGAAAAAAAGAATGGAACCAAAAAAAAGAAATACTTTTTAATGCAACTAAAACTTTAAAAGAATTAAAAGCCTCTCCACAAATATACCAAAAGGCAGGTTTAAAAATTAATCAAGACGGCAAGAAGCGCTCAGCCTATGATATCCTTGGATATAAAGAGGGTAACTGGAAGGTAATATCAAGTGTATGGCCTGAGCTAAAAAAGTTAACATTAGATAAAAAGATTGCCAAACAAATTAAGGTTAATTCTTTTTATGAAAGATATTCCCAAAGATATCTCTCTGAAATTGAGGATTTAAACAGAGAAAGAGGCCTAAAAATAAACTTAAATAAAAAACTTATTGATTGTTCAGGGTTGTCGAATGAAGTAAAGGAAATATTAAACAAGCATAGGCCCAAAAGCATTGGAGAAGCTAGGGAGCTTCCTGGAATGACCCCTGCAGCGGCAGCTATTCTTTTAAAGTATATAAAAAAATAACGTGGAAGTTTCTGATCAAATTAAAGTTTTTCAAAAACTTTACAATGTTCCACGTGAAACAATAGATCAGTTCACTGAATACCATAAGCTTCTAATAGAATCTCAGGAGAAAACAAACCTTGTGGGGTCAGGTACAATATCAAGTATTTGGACTAGACATTTCAGTGACTCCGCCAAGTTAACTGATAGAATAATTTCTCACAAAAATAAACACAATAATAGTATTAGAGTATGTGATGTTGGGTCAGGGGCAGGCTTTCCAGGTTTAGTATGTTTTTTAATACTTTTAAGTCAAACAAATGAAGTTTCAATGACTTTAATAGAGTCAAATAAAAAAAAATGTGAATTTTTAGCCCGTGTAAAAAAAAAATTGATGTTATCTGTAAGTATTATCAACGAAAGGGTAGAAAAAGTAGAGGAAAAGTATGATGTAATTTTGTCGAGGGCGGTTGCCCCACTTCATAATTTGCTGAAGCTTTTATTGCCTTTATCTAAAAAATATACGGTTTTTCTTCTTCCTAAAGGTAAAAACTATCAAAAAGAAATTGAAAAAGCGAAAAAATTGTGGAAATTTTCATATAAAATTGTTAAGAATAGTTATTTACTAGATAAATCAGGTGGGGTGACCCTAGAGATAGTTGACCTGAAGAAAAAATAGTTAGTTTATGCGCACAGTATTTTCAATAGTTAATCAAAAAGGAGGAGTTGGTAAAACTACCACAGCCGTAAATTTAGCTACGGCTCTGTCAATTTCAGGAAAATCATGTGTAGTAATTGACTTAGACCCACAAGGAAATGCAAGCACTGGCTTTGCTATACAATCAAATAAACGTCAGCCAGGGGCCTATGAAGTTTTAACTAAAAGGGTTGAACTTGCCGATGCAATTAAGCCAACAGAGGTCAATGGTTTGGGAGTCGTTCCCTCAAGTGTTTCCCTCGCAAAGGCTGAATATGAAGTTAATAATGGTGAGGGAAATGAATTTATTTTAAAGGAAGCTATTGAAAAACTACCTGTCGACTTTTCGGCAATTATAATAGATTGTCCCCCCGGTCTTGGTTTTTTGACTACAAATGCCTTGGCAGCTTCTAATAAAGTATTGATTCCATTGCAATGTGAATTCTATGCATTGGAAGGCCTTAGCCAAATTCTAAGAGTGATAAAGGATATTAAATCTGGTTTGAATAGCTCACTTGATTTAGACGGTATTTTATTAACAATGTATGATTCAAGAAATAAATTAAGTTTTCAGGTTGAAGAAGACGTCAGAGAAGTTATGGGTTCTGCTGTTTATGAAACAATTATTCCAAGGAATATTAAAATTTCTGAGGCACCATCCCATGGAAAACCAATATTGTTATATGACCATAGTTGCGTTGGTTCTGAGGCGTATGTTAATTTAGCTGCAGAAGTACTAAAAAAAGGAAATTTTGGAGGCTTTAAAAACTAAGGAATCTTTATGAATAAAACTCAAAAAAAAAATAAAAAAAAATCACCCAAAAAGCTAGGAATGGGCTTATCATCTCTATTATCTAGTGATGAAGGTTTAGCATCTGTTGTTAAGGCAAAAATAGAGGCTAAAGTTAGTGATAGTTCCGCGAACAGTAAAAGTAATAATAAAAAGACAATTCCTTCCTTAAATATAATTAATAATAACCTTGATAAAAAAATAGGTAAGATAGAAAATAAGGGAAATGAACAGATAAAACTCCCCATTCAAAACTTAATTTCAGGAAAATTTCAACCCAGGAAATATTTTGATCAGACAGAGTTAGATGAGTTGGCTGAATCAATTCGTTCAAATGGTATTCTCCAGCCTATATTAGTGCGACCACTCAATGCAAAAGGTTCATCATACGAAATTATTGCGGGAGAGAGGCGATGGAGAGCTGCTCAAATAGTCAAACTTCATGAAGTACCAGTTATAATAAGAGACTTCGATGATTCAACAGCTTTAGGAGTTGCTCTTATAGAAAACCTTCAAAGATCTGACTTAAATATAATTGAAGAAGCAGAAGGATTTCGCTCCTTAATGTTAAAGTTTGAATATACCCAAGAGAAACTTTCCATTCAACTAGGAAAAAGTAGAAGCCATATAGCCAATGTTTTAAGATTACTGTCATTACCTAATAGAGTGAAAAAACATATTTCTAGCGGTGAACTTAGTTTTGGTCATGCAAGAGTTCTGGTGGCACTGCCTGAAGATAGGGCTAACGAAGTCGCTGATAGAATTATCGATGAAGAGTTGAGTGTAAGAAAGACTGAAAAATTGGTAAATCAAATAAAAAGAACTAACGCATTTTCAGGTAGTAGTAAAAGTTATGGTCAGGTAGATGACTCAAATAATGTAAATATTGAGTATTTAGAGAGAGAATTAACAACTTTACTTGGCTTAAAGGTTGAGTTTAACCATAAAAACAATAATAGTGGGACTATGTCTATACGCTACAAAACACTTGACCAAATTCAGCCTGTAATTGATAAATTAAAATGGAAACCTAAATAACATTTTATGAGAAAGCTGGTACTAGATACGGAAACATCTGGTTTAGATCCAGAAAAAGACAGAATAATAGAATTAGCCTGTGTTGAAATGGTTAATGATTTACCGACAGGAAGCAAATATCATAGGTATTACAACCCGGGAAATATAATAATTTCTAATGAGGCTGAAAAAATTCATGGGTTAAATAACAAATTTCTAGAAAAATTTCCAACATTTGAAAAGTCAGCACAAGAATTCCTTGATTTCATTAAAGATTCTCAATTAATTATTCATAATGCTTCATTTGATTTGTCAATGATAAATACTTCACTTGAGCGAATCGGTAAGGAGGTAATTAGTTATTCGCGGGCTATTTGTACATTAGATATGTCCAGAAAAATGTTTCCAGGAAGTAAGAATAATTTAAATGCACTGTGTAGGCGTTATAATATAAGTCTTGAAAGCCGCGAAAAACATGGTGCACTTACAGATTGTTATCTTCTTCAAGAAGTATATATTGAACTATTAGGTGGTAAACAAGAGAGACTTAATCTTTCGCAAAGTCAATCATCAGTTATTGAAAGGTTTATAATTCCAAAAAATTTTAAACCAGTTTCCGTGAAATTGTCTGATGAGGAGAAAACCCTTCACGAAGAACTTCTTAAAAAGATCAATGAACCTATATGGAATTAAATTTTCATAGACAGAGATTAAATTAAGCTTCTAAAGCCATAGTCTGTGGATAAGTAAAAACCAAAACTTAAAAAAACCTTGATTTTTCAGTGGTTAAATGTAATTATCCACATGTTTGGAAATTTAAATAGATTGGTGTTGATGGGAATTCGTTTTTCATATTTAAAGCGTTTAAGATTTAACTTATTAAGTAAATTTTTTCAATTATTATTGCTTGCCACTTTTGGGCTAGCTAACACTAAATTATCTTATGCGTCTCCTCAGACACCTAGTCAGGCTCTGCCTAAGATGTTTCAAAAACCACCGGGAATTGACTACTATCAATTCAAAAAGCAAGAAACAGTCGTTCCCCAAATGCCTCAAATAGATATAAACCAACAAGAAGATATAGGTATAAAAATCAATCTCAAGAGCTTAATAATACTAGCTCCAAAAGAACTTCAAAATATTGTTGATAAAGAAAAATATTATAAATCATTGATAGGAACACCTCAAAGTATTAATGATTTATACAAAATTGCTTATGACATTGAGAGAGACTTTAATGAAAAGGGATATCCGCTAGTCAGGGTTATACTTCCAATCCAAGAACTAGCGCCTGAACAAGCAACAGTTTTTTTTAAAGTAATCGATGGGTTTATCGAGAAAGTTGATTTATCCAAGGTCCCCAAAGCTCAAACCTTGAGAACATACGCCTATCTCAAGCCACTAATAAACAAAAAAAGCTTAACTCTTAAAGTTCTTGAAAGACAATTACTACTCGCAAGCAATACTGCAGGTTTATCATTAACTTCATCTCTAATTCCAGGTGTTAAAGAAGGTTCAACAAGGCTGGTGATTGAAGCAGAACACAAATTGTTGTCCGGAGGAATTTCTTTTGATAACTCTCAGAGTGAACAATTAGGAAGGCAACAAGGTCAAGCAAACACTAATATTAGCTCAGCTTTGGGAATAGGAGAAACTATCTCATTATTTGGGTTGGCAAGACCAACAATTAAGGGAATGTCCGGAACAGGACACGATGTTCCAATACGTGCGGGAGGCTTTTCAGTATCAGTTCCAATAGGTAACAACGGATTAACAACCGGCTTATCGTACCTTGAAAGTATGACTCGCCCAGGAGGAGAAGTTCAATCATTGGGATTAGAAGCAAACATGAAATCTGCTCAGGTCACAGCATCATATCCAATAATTTATTCAAGAAATTCAGCATTATTTTCTAGAGCTACAGTGAGTTGGACTGATGAACTCCAACAAACCAACGCTGGAGGAGTTGATGAAGACCTCAGTCATGATAGAATTACAACAGCACGTTTAGGATTAAGCTACAACTCTTGTGCTACAGGTTGTCTAGGTATAGACGCTGAAATCTCAAAAGGATTAGATATTGCTTCAAGATCTAATAGTGAGGTAGGCGAAGGAACACCATTATCAAAATCCACAGCAACTTCAACATTTACGCACTTTAATTTACACGGAAGATATAGTTTAAGTCCGCATGAAAACATATTATTTAAAGTAAATGGAGGTGGACAATATACTCTTAATGACCTTGTAAACTCCGAGCAAAAAGGAATAACTGGTGAGGAGAAATTGAGTGCATTTAGCTCTGGAGCCATAAGTGGTGAAGAGGTTTGGTTTGTTAGAGGACAGTTAAATTTTAACAACAAGTTGTCTAAAGATTTAACAATATCACCATACATATATGGAGCGGGTGGTGTTGCTTATATTAATCAACCAACTGCAACAGAAAGAGCCGCTACCGCTGCAAAATCCATGGGATTGGGATTAGAGATAAATGGTGGTGATGAGTATTTCTTTTATAAAAGAATAAGCGGTAAGATAGAATTATCAAAAAACTGGGCAACTAGTAACATTGAAGATGTTTCAGATGTCAGGTTAAATAAAAAACATTTTTTAGTTTCATTATCAATGAGGTTTTAGGAAGGAAGAAAAAACAGTAGATCTGTGACTTTAGGGGGAAATGGTCATAAATAAAGTTGATGGAAAATTAAAAAGAGTTGTTGTTAGCTCATTAGTCCTAGTGACCCTAGTGGGGATAAGACCAAACTGGTCTTATTCAGGTGAGATGCCAACTAATCCGCAAGTTCAGTCCGGTAAAGTAAACATAACTGGTACTGGAACAAATCATCTTCAGGTTAATACAAAAACAAATAAAACTATTATAAATTGGGATAGTTTTTCAATACATTCTGGCGGAAGAGTCGATTTTAACCAACCATCTGCAAATTCTCTTTCTTTAAATAGAGTTGTGGGATCTACTCCATCTTCAATTGCCGGTCAATTAAACTCAAATGGCAAATTAATGCTTGTTAACCCTAATGGAGTAGTAATTACTCCAAATGGCGTTGTAAATACCAAATCATTTACAGCGTCAACACTAGATATTAATAATCAAGACTTTTTAAAAGATAACTATAGTTTTAAGGGAAACGGCAAATCTAAAGGGGTTATTAATTCAGGAAAAATAACTATCGGTGGTGGTGGTCATGCAGCTTTATTGGGTGGTTATGTGTCAAATACTGGTATTGTTACAGCAAGGTTGGGTAAAATAGCCTTGGGTGCAGGTGAGAAAATTACTCTAGATTTTGTTGGAGATGGCCTGATGAAAGTAACAGTGCCAAGTCATAAGCTATCTACTATTACTGATATTGAGGGAAATACACTAAAAAGTCTTATTAATAATAGTGGAACATTAAAAGCTAATGGAGGAATAATCAAATTATCAGCAGCTACTGCAATGGGATTAAGTCGTGGAGCAGTAAATATCGGTTCCACTGGAAGTATTATAGCTCAAAGTGTAAATAGTAAACCTGGAAAAATTGTCATAGGAAGTCCGTCAACCAACTCTGTTAGAATTGCTGGAAATATAGATGTTTCAGCACCAAAAAGATCCATATCACCCTCAGGAACAGCCATTGTTCAAGGTCGTAGGGTAACTCACATAGGCAGTATTTACGCAAATGGAGCTTCTGGTGGAAAAATAAAAGTACTGTCCAGTGAGAGTCTGAAGTTAGACGGTTCTTTGTTTGCTAAAGGAAATAAAGATAAAGGTGGATCAGTCATAGTCATGTCTGAAAATTCCATTCAAACATCAGCAAAAACAGTAATCGACGTTTCAGGTCAAATCAAGGGTGGAACCGCACAGTTATTAGCTAAGGTTAAAAATAAGGTGTCAGGCGATATATTCGCTGATTCCAAAGTAGGAAAAGGCGGCACCATTGATATTTCAGCAGAAAAAACAGAAATAGAAAAAGCAGAAATTAGTGCAACTGGCCCTCAGATGGGAGGAAAAGTAAGGGTAGGTGGAGATTATTTAGGAGGAAATTTAACCAATTTGGATAATAAAACTAAAAAAGGATTTGTTTCCCGCTTTGGCGATCAATCCCCAATTGACAATTCCAAACAAACGATTGTCAAAGCGGATACAAATATTGATGTTTCAAGTGACCTAGGGAAAGGAGGAACAGCCGTTATATGGTCTGATGAAATAACAGATTTCAATGGAACTATCAATGCAAAAGGTGCAGATATTAAACAAACTGCATTAAAAATAAGTAACACTAGTCATATTGATTCAAATAATGATCCCCCCAATAAGTCAATATGGATAGAAGAACCTTTAATTTCGTCTCTGGTGGACCCCCCTCCTCCACGGTCTTATGATAAAGGTGGAGGATTTGTTGAAATTTCTTCTAAAAATTACCTAAAAAGGGCAAATATTGCAGGTGTTTCTCTTAACGGTGGAACTTTGCTACTTGATCCGCGGCATGTTTACGTCAGGGATAGTTCAAATAGCTATACCTTAACAAGTAATCTGAGTGATGTAGATAATTTTAACGATGGCTCAAATACAAGTTATCGAGTTAATAGTTCTACTATAGAATCAGCTCTTACTTCTGGAACCAATGTAATTTTGCAGGCGCGACAGGATATTTATGTCCAAAGTAACATCATTGCAACGGGAAGTTCGGGTGGTGATTTGACCTTAAATGCAGGGCGAGATGTTAATATTAGCGCAAATATTACTACAGCCAATGGTGATTTAAATTTAATAGCCAATAATGCGAGTGTAAGTAGTAGAGGAAGTGGAGATTCCGATATTGATGTTACCAGTACACTTAATCTCGGAACTGGTGACTTAAATATAACATTAGGAGAGGTCTCATCTGGTAATACAGATAGAGTAAATCTGAGTAACGCTACTGTAACTGCCAATAATATTACAATGACGGATTCAGGTACTAATACCACTGAAATCAGTAGTTTAGGTGATTTAACAGCAACGTCTGTAATGAATATTACAAGCACTAATAAATACTTAAACGTTGGCGGAGCCTCATTAACGGCTAATGGAGCTGGTACAGCAGTTAATATAACATCAAAATACCTAAGTGGAAGCGGTTCTGTGAGCACTCCTAATGGCATTTGGAGAGCTACGAACACAGATACCTCTAGTAACGGGGGAAATTTCGGTGGTTTTTCTGGAAACTTTATCCAATATGATTACTCTTCAGGTGATGCTATTCAGGGAACGGGAAGCGGATTACTAAGTGCTTATGATCCAGGTAATCTTTATAAAAATTATCAGGTATACAGTTCAACTTCCTACCATCTCACAAAGACATATGATGGGACAAACTCAACAGCATCAGCAACTTTTAATACTTCATCCCCAAGTATTACAGGCGTTTCAGGAGGATTGCCCTCCGGCCTATCTGTAACCCTGAGCAGTCCAACATTTACCTATAACAATGTAAACCAAGGAAATCAGACGGTTACAGGAAGTGCGGCATATTCTATAGCTTCAAAAACACACACAAACTTTTCAAACGTTTTTGGTTTAACGACCAGCGCTTCTGCACCAACACTTACAGGTCGAGTTTCCCGTAAAAACATTCAGGTTCAGGGAGAAAAGTACTATGACGCAACAACAAATATTGTTGCCGCAGCTGATTCCGCGGGATTTGGAGGATTAGAGGTAGTTGGGCTAGTTTCGGGTGAAGATCTTCAATTTTCTTCAGGTACAGATAGTTTCTCCACAATGGTCGCAGATCCTGGAAATACATACACAACATTTTCAATGAGTAACATATCATTGACCAATGGTACTGGGAGTGGTGGTGTAGCTGGTGACCCTAATAACTATAACGTAACGTCAACATCATTTAGAATTAAGCCAAGACCGTTGAAAGTTAAGCTTACTAAGCAATACGACACTACAGCTACTTATGATAGTGGGGATACAGTCTTTTTTGAATACCCTACTATGGGAAACCCACCTAACAATTCAGCAACTAGAACGGGTGTTTTTAACGAAACATTAGCCTTATCAGGAACGGGTACGATCTCTGGAGGGTCGACAAACGCAGGTACCGTTTATGTAGTCACAGGAATGAGTCTGTCTGACGGATTTGGCGCGGCAAGTAACTACTCAATAAATGGTAATGTTGAAGCTGAAATAACACAAAAAATTGTTAATCTTTCTGGAAGTCGAGCTGACAACGGATCTACAAGTGTGGCGGGATCAATAATGACAGTCGAAACTGGCACATCTGAAACACTTACAGCAAGTGGGTCAGGTACAGCAGCTCAATCTACACCGGGAGTAGGTATAGTCGTTAACGCAACATCACCTGGAATTAATCTATTAAATGGAACGGGAACAGCAAGTAACTATACATTAACCGGAGGAACGCATACCGTAGACATAACGGCAACTAGTGCATACATAACTGGTACACGCCAATATGATGCTTCATCAGCAGTTGCCGCCTCAGTTCTAAGCTTTGTTGATCCAAGTAACCCTAGTGCGAATGTGACTATATCAGGATCAGGAACAGCAAGTTCAGCCAATGTTGGTAATAGCATCGCTATAACTAACGCCAATATAGGGTCATTGGCATTAGGAGGTGCAGATGCCGGTAGTTATAACATTAATACCATTGCTATAAATGGCTACCTGACAGTTAGTATTGAACCAAAACCAGTAAATATAAGCGGAACTAGATTGTACAATGGAACAGTTAATGCTGCTGCCAGTGACCTATCGGTTTCATCTGGAACCGTTGGAAGTGAAACACTAAATATCACTGGGACAGGAACATTGCTTGCAGGAGGTTCAGGAAGTAGAACGATTACAAATACCTCTGGGCTATCACTTACAAATGGAACTAATGGAGGAATTGGGTC
Source organism: Rickettsiales bacterium (assembly GCA_002689325.1). Taxonomy (GTDB): domain Bacteria; phylum Pseudomonadota; class Alphaproteobacteria; order Methylaequorales; family Methylaequoraceae. Next base: position 677 of record NZFP01000028.1, on the reverse strand, counting down.
TAATTATACACTTACAGGAGGAACACATAGTCTAACTATAAACCCACTGCCTCTTACTATAAGTGGTACCAAAGTTTACGATGGAGATAATGAGGTTCATGCAGCCACAACAGAAGCTCAAATACAAAATCTTATCTCTGGTGAAAACGTTCTCTTCTCTGGATTTGCTAGATCAGACAGTGAAGATGTAGGAACTAACATTAATGTTGGAACAATTAATACTTGGGCATTAGCTGATCAAACACATGCTGCATCAAACTACACATTTACAGGTGGAAATCTCAAAATTGACATAACACAAAGAGAAGTTCTTCTCACGGGAACCAAAACATATGATGGTAATACAGATGCAGCATCTAGCACTATTACAAGAATGGCGGCACAGGGCACTTATACAGCTCCCGGAAGTGGATCAAATACTAGCAATTTCAATACAGGACTTGTTTCTGGTGGAGTAACCTATTTCCTTCCTGTAAATGTTGCTGATAGTCATTCCAGTCGCGAAACATTATCGATAAGTGGAACTGGAACGACAAATAGCAAAGATGTTTCAAGTGCTTCAATACTTAGTGGCAATGGAACACTTGCTCTTGGTAATGGATCCAATGGTGGATTAGGATCGAATTACAAAATAACTCTATCATCTGGTAATCATGCCTACACTGTTACTCAAAAGC
>NZFP01000027.1 GCA_002689325.1 Rickettsiales bacterium | reverse complement strand
AAGCTTGAAAAATAAATTCAACTCACCGTAAGTATCTACAATGTAAAAATTTTTTTCATTTATATTATTTTTATCTTTAGATCTGAGAGCGAAATCAATGCTATGATTTTTTAAATTTGACATTATTTGATTGCTCTTATGAATATGACGCGGGATAATTATAAAAAATAAATTTGAAAATTTTTTTTTTAAATTTTTATAACAATCTATCAGTATTAACTCTTCTTCTTCATGACTACTAAATAAGGTAACAACTAATTTTTTTGAAAGAATTTTTTTTAACGAAACGTATTCATTTTCATCTATTTTACGAGAATTATTAATAAATTTTAAATTTGAAATAAGTTTTACATTAGAGACACCTAAGCTTTCAAAATAATTTTTAGACTCTTTATTTTGTGCAAAACATAAATTTATATTTGTAAAAATTTCTTTCGATAAAAACGATATTTTCTTCCAAAAAAAATATGATTTTTTAGAAATTCTTCCATTTAATATGGAAAAACTAATATTATTATTTTTATGCTCTGAAATTATATTTGGCCAAATTTCTGATTCCATGAAAATTGTTAAATCTGGTTTCCATGATTTGATGAAACGTTTGACAATAAAGTTTATATCAATTGGAGTGTAGGTGATAATAAAATTTTTTTTTAAGCCCGATATTACTTTGAAAGCTGTGAGAGTTGATGTAGTGAAAAGTATTGTAGTGTTCGAGTTATTTTTGAGTATTTCTTCAGCTACACTAATACCTGATTTTGCTTCTCCTATACTGACTCCATTGATCCATACTAATTTCCCGTTGGGTCTTTTAACTTTACTTAAACCAAATTTTTTTAATAAACTACCTTTATCTTCTTTAGAAAAAAAAAACCTTAATACAAAATAAAAAATAATAAGTGGAGAAAGTAAATTTGATATATATTTGTAAAATCTAACAATCATTTTGATAAATTTTTTGAGAGCATTGTTACTCTATCAAGTTCATTTTGTACAATTGAAATATTTTTACTCAGTGACTTTTTTTTATCATACATAATTGGTTTGCCCCAAATTGCTACAAATTTATTGAAAGGATAAACGAACATAAATTTATCCCAAGAGTTGAGTTCTTTGTAAAATTTGGCTGAATAGCATAAAGGAAAAATGACAGAGTTAGTTTTTTTTTGGATTGCAATCAAACCCTCTTTGATTTTCTGATTTGGTCCTCGTGGCCCATCAGGAGCTATACCTACAATATTTTTTTGGTTTAACTCGTTAATAATTTGTTTTACTGAAGATATTTTATTTTTATTGGATGATCCTTCAATGGTATCTATTCCAAGATGAGAAACTGCAATTGAACCGATTCTTCCATCTCGATGACTTGAAATTAGCATTTTGAAATTATTTTTATACTCCCAGCAAAAAGGAGCCATTAACAATCTATTATGCCAAAAAATTACAATTATCTTGGATTTTTTTTTTATGTGGCTTTCGATACTTTTATTATTCCTTACATACCACAAGGATGTATGAAAGCAAATTTTTATGTATAAAGATATTAAAAAACCAACAATATTTTGAATTAATTCATTTTGTAAGAATTTTTTAATCATTTTTTTCCTTAAATTGAAGTTCATACAAATTTTTATATATTTTTGAATTTTTTAAAAGAAAATTATGTTTTCCAACTGCTTCAACTTTACCTTTATGAAGTAATACAATTTTATCAGCATCTAAAATAGTTGAAAGCCTATGAGCTATAACTAGTGAAGTTTTATTTTTCATAAGTTTAGCTAATGAAACTTGAATTTTTCTTTCTGATTTAGAGTCTAGAGAAGATGTAGCCTCATCTAACAAAAGAAAAGGTGAATTTTTCAAAAAAGCTCTTGCAATTGCAACTCTTTGTTTTTGACCACCAGATAACTTAACACCCTTTTCACCAACATATTCATTTAATTGATTAGGTAAACCATTAATGAATTCATCACAGTTAGCTTTTTGACAGGCATTTTTAATCTCCTGTAAATTTGCATTTTGTTTGCCATAGGCAACATTTGTTTTTATTGTTTCATCAAATAGTATTACATCCTGACTTACTACAGAGAAATGATCCCTTAAAAATTTAAAACTTAAGTTTCGTATATTAACTTCACCAAGAAAAATTTGTCCTTTATCAACATCAAAGAATCTTGGAATTAAATTTAATAAACTTGTTTTACCTGCTCCAGAGTGCCCAACAAGTGCAACTTTTTGACCCTTAGCAATTTCAAGATTTATATTTTTTAAAATCAAATTTGGAGAACCCTCATATTTAAAATCTACTTTTTCAATTTTAAGATTATAAGGGAAACCAGCTTTAAGCATAAAATCTTGGTTAGGATTTTTTTCAAGTACTATTGGTTTCTGATCTATTATTTCAAAAATTCTTTCGGCTGATGCCATTGATATTTGCAATGTAGCGTTCAGGGTAGCTAAAGACTTTAATGGTTGATAAGCCATAAGTAATGCCGTTAGAAATGAAAAAAATGTTCCAGGAGTTGTTTCTCCGCTAATTACTTGAGTTCCTCCAACAAAAACAATTAATGCAACAGCTAATCCTCCCAAGGTTTCCATTAGTGGTCTTGAAATGGAATTTACTTTTGTAGACTTTAAAGTCAGATAAAATAAATTCTCAATTTCTTTATCAATTTTACAAGTTTCAATTTTTTCAGCATTAAAAGACTTAATTGTTTTGATACCTTGAAATGATTCTGTAAGTTTTTTTGTTAATAACCCAAAACCCACTTGAGTATTTCTAGATATTTTGCGTAATCTTTTTCCTATCCTTGAAATAGGGTAGATAGCAATTGGAAATATTAATAACGTAATAGTTGCTAATTTTGGGTCATGATGAAACATTACACCTAGAAGAAAAATAAATGTAAGGGAATCTTTAACAATATTAATTATTACATTATGAACACCCCTTGAAAGAGCTCCAACATCTGCTAAAAATCTTGATACAAGAGTTCCTGAGTTGGTTTTATTAAAATATGACAAGTCACATTTTAGTAATGTTATTAGCATGTGTCGTTGAAGGTCAGCAACTATTTGATATCCAACAAAACTCATAAGTACAGACTGGAAATATGACGCGACTCCTTTTATAAAAGCTATTGTTAGAATTGCTGTTGGGATAATAATTATTAAATCTTTATTCTTTTTAATGAATATATCGTCAAGGACCGGCTGCATTAACCAAGCATTAGTAGCTGTTGCTGCAGCCACTAAAACCATACAAACAATCGATATAAGAATTTTTTTGGAATGTTTTTTTACATAGGTATTGAGGAGTCTTTTTAGAATTTTTTTTGTGGAAAAGTTTTCATTCATTATGAATAATTAAACTTTCTTTTTAGATCTGAAATTATACCATCATTTGCAGCCATTATTGAATTAATATGAAGATCTTGAGTATTATAAATGATTTTTTTCCCGTTGGTTTCCAGTATTGTTCCGTGTGCCTCTCTAATAATTAAATCAGCTGCAGCTAAATCCCAATCATTTTTTTTTGTAAAGCTGATAGCAATGTCAATTTTACCTTTAGCTACTAAAGCAATTTTATATGCTATTGATCCAATTTTTTTTACATTTTTATTATTAAAAAAATTATAAGATTTTAAAATATTTATTTCTGAGTTACTTACAGCTAATGAGCAAAATTCAAATTTTCTTTTGGAATTAACTTTAATTTGCGTTTTATTACAAAAAGCTCCTTTATTTTCTTCTGCGTGAAAATATTCATTAGTACTCGGGTTATAAACAATTCCATAAATTGGTTTGAAATTTTTTATTAATGCAAGTGATATCGTGTATTCAGGTTTGCCTAAGATATATGATCTAGTCCCATCTATAGGATCCAGACACCAAAAAAAATCAGAATCAAATCTCGACTTGTCATCTATTGACTCCTCTGACAACCATCCAAATTTAGGAGTCTTTTTTTTTAAAAAATCTAATAAAAAATTATTAATTTCAATGTCTGCGTTTGTAACTGGTTGATTTTTAGACTTATATTTAACTTTAATTTTTTTTTGGAAATTTAATGCTATTTTTCCAGCTTCAGTTATTGCAAATTTGCAATTTTTTTTTAATTCATCGGAAACCACTAAATTGTTCAATTAAATTCCACCAACTGTAAGGTTTCGAATAAGTAACGAGGGTGAGTTAATACCAAAGTTAAATTCAAGATCATTTGCAGGAATAAGCGATTGAAAAATATCTTTCAGGTTACCAGCAATCGTTATTTCCGATACAGGATAAGTTATTTGTCCATTTTCTATCCAAAAGCCTGATGCTCCTCGACTATAATCACCATTAGATAAATTAACAGAACTTCCTATCAGTTCGGTGATAAGTAACCCTTTTTTCAATGACATTATCATATCTTTTTTTTTATGTTTTCCATTTTCTAGATATAGATTTGTGTGTGATGCTGAAGGAATCGAAGCTATAGGTCTGGTTCCGTGACCAGAAGGGTCATCTTTAATCTGTCTGGCTGTACTAAGGCAATTGAAGAAGAATCTTAATACACCATTTTCAATCAATTTTTTTTCTTCAGTTTTTATACCCTCTCCATCAATTACTCTAGATCTTAATTTTCTTTTCATCAAAGGGTTATCAATAATGTTTATAGTATCATTAAAAATTTTTTTATTTTTTTTTTTTTTAAGAAAAGTTGTGCCTTTTATTATTGAAGAGGCATTACACGCATTAAATAGGTTATTTAGTATACTAGAAGCAATTTTTGAATCATAAATAACATCACATTTACATGTTTTTATTTTTTTTGAGCCAATTTTTTTTAAAGCATCCGATGCAACTTTTTTTCCAATTTTATTAAAGTCACCCAGATCATTAAAAAAAACCTTAGATTTATAGTCATAGGCTCTTTCCATATTACTTTTATTGCCTGCAAGTACAGCTAGGATGTAATCACTGTGAGTTTTAGTGATTTCTGATTCTAATCCGTTAGAAGCCATTAAAATATATTTACTTTTGGTGTATGATAATTCTGCACCCTCAGAATTAATTATTTTTTTATTATTTAATGCACTTTGTTCTAAAAGTAATACTTTATCATTAATTTCTTTTTTATCAGGCTCATATTCGTCAAAAAGTTCAAGGCTTTCTAAGTCTTTTTTGCTTGGAATTGAAACTTGGTTGTTGTTTGCTAAACCACAGTATTCATCTTTTGGTACAACTTTTACCATTTCAATAACTTTTTCAATCAGACTATTTATATTACTAGTCTCAATATTTGTTGAAGATATTATAGACTGTCTTTTTTTAATTATAGCTCTAATACCTATTTCATTAGTTACTGATTCTTCTGTTTTTTCTATTTCTCCTAAACGACAAGATGAGCTTTTATTTTTAGAGGAAAAAAAAACTACATCAGCCTCTTCAGCGCCTTTTTTTTTTAATTTTTTTAAAATATCTTCTAGAAAATTTTTATCCATAGGTTAATAATTTATATTTGAATTTGTTATAATTTCAACTTAAACGAAAAGTATTTTTAAATATGAGTTATTGGGTAATAGGGGGGACATATAAAAATACTGATTTTGATCAGCTTGAGGCAGGTCAAAAACTTCAGAGGTATGGTCCATTTAACTCATATGAAGATGCAAAAGTTGAATGGAACAGATTATCATGGATCAATGTTGATAGTTGTAATACAAGGTTTATAATACTTCCTCACAAATAATTCTGAAGAAAAATTACAATAGTTATTACAGCTCCTACATAGACGCTGAAATCAAATATTGATTTATAAGATTTTTTATTTTTGAAATTCAAGTATTGTATTATATAGCAAAAAAAAACTGTCAAAGTTAATGCGATAGTTTCAAAGAAGTTGCTATGTTTTCTTTCAATAATACTTAGATTGAGAAAAATAAAACTAATAACAAAAATAAAAAATATTATAATTCTAGGTTTTTTTTCAAGATATATAGCTAGAGATTTAACTCCTGCGAGTTTATCATCTGAAATATCTTGAAAGGCGTAGATTGTATCATAAGCAATTGTTAAAAAAATCCCTGACAAATACAAATATATTACACCAAGGTCAAGTTGATTATTTTGAGTTAAAAAACCTATTAATACTCCCCAATTAAAAACTAAACCTAGAATAACTTGAGGAAAATTGGTTACTCTTTTAAAAAGAGGATACATTACAACCATTGGAAAAATTAGCAAACTGAAGAAGATTACTTTAGCATTGAAATTTACTAAAATAATAAAACCCAGAATTAATTGAAAAACAATAAAACATAAAACATCAATATGACTTAATAAATTTTTAGCTAAAGGCCTGTTTTTTGTTCTTTTGACTTTTTTATCTAAATCTTTGTCAAAAAAGTCATTGATACAACAACCTGCTCCTCTCATAACGAAAGAACCAATAAATAAAAGAAATAGTGTCAATAAATAATCACTTTCAAAATTTGGATTGTATAATACCCCCCAAAAGCATGGCCACATCAATAGAAAAGCTCCAGTTGGATAATTATATCTTCCTAAGACTAATAAAATATTGATTTTTTTTTTCAATTTTCTAAACATTAAGATTCAATTTAATAAATTCTCATAGTAATTTTCGTCATTGATAATATTAATTATTGATGAAAGTATTAAAATGCCAAAGATAAGATTGTTTTTCAAAGAAAATATTATACAAAATAAACCTCTTATTCTTGATAATGATAAATTTCATTATTTAAAAAATGTGATGAGAAAAAAAGAAAATGATAAAATTTTAATTTTTAATGAAAATGAGGAGTGGTCTGGAAGATTGCAACTAGAGGAAAAAAAAAGGGTTATACCAGAGAATTTAATTAAAAGATCTGAAGCTACTCCAGATATTTGGTTATGTTTTGCACTTATTAAATCAAAGAATATCAACTACCTAATTGAAAAAGTCACTGAGATTGGTTTAAAAAAAATTATTCCGATTGAAACATCTTACTCAGAAAAATATACGCCTAACTATCAAAGATTACAAAAAGTTTGTATCGAAGCTGTAGAACAAAGTGAGTCTCTGTATGTTCCGAAAATAGAAAGAAAAAAAAACCTTTGTAAATTGTTGGAAAACTGGGATCCAGAAAGGGTAATAATTTTTTGCGATGAAGAAAGAAGAGGAAAAAATATTTTAACAATACCAATTCAAGAGAAAAAAAAAATTGCCATTTTTATTGGTCCTGTCGGGGGTTGGAGTGCAGACGACAGGAGAGGGCTTAAAAATTTAAATTTTTTTAATGTATCATTAGGTAATAATGTTTTAAAAGTAGATACTGCTTGCATTGTTTCTTTGTCTAGCATTAGGAACTTACTATGAATTCTTCACTTAATAAAAATTTACTAGTTGAGACATTTTCCGAGGGATGTAAGGAAAAGATTAAATGGACAATAGGAACTGAACATGAAAAGTTTGGATTTAGAAAAAAGTCATTAGAACCAATAAATTTTCAGGATATTCAGCAGATTTTTTTAAATTTAAGTAATAAGTATAATTGGAAAAAAGTTTTTGAGGATTCAAATCTTATAGCCTTAAAAAAAAATAATGCTTCTATAACTCTTGAACCAGGAGGACAGATTGAACTTTCTGGGGCCCCTATGAAGAATCTTTTTGAAACTTGTAAGGAAGTAAATCAACATCAAAGTGAATTAGATGATATTTGCAAATCTTTGGAGATCGATTTTCTGGGTATGGGACTTCTACCTAAATGGAAGCTTAACAAAATAAAATTAGTGCCAAAAAAAAGATATAAAATAATGAGTGAATATATGCCACAAGTCGGTTCCAAAGGACTTGATATGATGTTTAGAACTGCAACAATTCAGGCAAATTACGATTTTTTCTCTGAGTCTGACATGGTAAGAAAAATGAGAGTTTCCCAATCCCTGCAACCAATCATAATTGCACTTTATGCAAACTCGCCTTTTGTGGATGGAAAAATAACAAATTATAAAAGTTTTAGATCTTTTATATGGACTAAAACTGACAAAAAAAGATGCGGAATATTACCTTTTATATATGATAATTCTTTTTCCTTTGAACGATATGTTGATTACCTTCTTGATATTCCGATGTACTTTATCATTCGAGATAATCAATATATAAATATGACAAAATATACTTTTAGAAATTTTTTAGAAAAAAAAGTATTAAAAAAAATTGAGCCTAATATAGAAGATTGGAAAATTCATTTAACAACTGTTTTTCCAGAAGTAAGGCTTAAAACTTTTATTGAATTAAGAGGAGCCGATGGAGGACCTTGGTCAAGAGTATGTGCCCTCCCGGCATTTTGGACTGGAATATTGTATGATAAAAAAAACCTTAATGAAATTTGGGCTAAAATTAGCCATTGGGATTATTCAAGTATAGTTAATTTTTATGAAAATGTAAGGAGGGACGGGTTAAACACGTTTACTCCTGATGGTGAAAAGCTTTCAGACTTTACAAAAACAATTTTAAATCAATCAGGTGAGGGTCTTGTAAGAAGAAATATTAAAACAGATAGAGGCAATGAATCAATTTTTTTAGAACCATTAAAAAAAATCCTAGAATCAGGTAAGTCGCCTGCTGAAATGTGGAAAAAATTATTTTTTAGTGAATGGAAGAATGACATTGATATGCTGTATAAGACAAATTACTTTAAAGTGTTGGAAGATGAAAAAGTTTGAATCGTTAGAAGAATTAAGGAAGGATATCGATGTAATTGATCTCAAGATCTTAGACTTAATACAAAAAAGAAAAGATTTGGTAACCGAAGTAGTGAAGTTGAAAAAAAGGGATCAAATAGTTGATCAAAAAAGAATTGAGTTTATTTTAAATAAATTAAGAAAAGAGGCTTTGAGTAGAGGGTTAGCGGTTGAGTTTATTGAGGATATATGGACTTTAATGATTAAAAATTTTATTAAATACGAAGAGAAGGTTTTTGATGAGATTCATAAAAAATAAATCTAAATAGTTCCCCCAACAGTTAGTTTTTTGATTTTAAGGCTAGGTTGCCCTACGCCGACTGGAACCATTTGTCCTTCTTTACCACATGTTCCTATTCCATTGTCCAATTCAAGGTTATTTCCAACCATTGTCACTTGTTTAAGAATCTCGGGACCATTACCAATCAATGTTGCTCCTTTTAGGGGTTTTCCAATTTTTCCATTAATAATTTCAAATGCTTCGGAAGCACTAAAAACAAATTTCCCAGATGTAATATCCACTTGGCCACCACTAAATTGAGTAGCATAGATTCCTTTTTTTGTAGATTTTATAAGTTCGTCATGCTCATATTTTCCAGGAAGCATATATGTGTTAGTCATTCTTGGCATAGGTATGTGAGAATAACTCTGTCTTCTTCCATTACCTGTTGGTTTTTGTCTCATAAGTCTGGCATTTAACCTATCGTGCATGAAACCTTTTAGTTTTCCTCTTTCAATTAAAACTGTTTTCTGAGACTTAGTTCCTTCATCGTCGATTGTTAATGACCCTCTTCTATTAGGAATAGTACCGTCATCAACAATTGTAATTTGGTCGGATGCAACTGACTTTCCCACAAGATCATAAAAAGCAGAAGTTCTTTTTCTGTTGAAATCTCCTTCAAGGCCATGACCAATAGCTTCATGAAGAAGTATTCCAGGCCAGCCTGGACCCAAAACAACTGTTTGTTCTCCTGCGGGCGTGGGTTTGGCGGATAATTTTAGTTTTGCCTGATTATAAGCATTATCAACTGCGCATTTCCAACTTTTTGAGAGAAAAAGATTATCATACATATATCTTCCTCCCATCCCGAAGGAACCTGTTTCAATTTTTCCATTTTTTTCTACAGAAATATTTACATTTAATCTAACCAAAGGTCGGGAATCATAGAAAAAGTCACCATTCTTTTTGGAAATCTCAATATTTTGATAACTACCATTAAGTGATATTGAAACTTGTTTAACGGCTGTTGAAAATTTTCTGGCATAATTGTTAATTTTTTTTAATAAGTTTATTTTTTTATCAAGTTTAAACATTGAGATAGGGTTATTGCTTTCATACAAATTAATGTTAGTTTTTAAATTATTCTTATTATTGCACCCAAACCTAATATTTGTATTTATGGATCTCAAACCTTGATTAAAATTATCTTCATTCAATTCTGAACTGTGATAAAAATTAATTGAGTCACCTTTGACGGTTCTGAGTCCAAATCCTCTATCTTGGTCATAACTAGCATTTTTAACTTTATTGTCATCAAATAAAATATTCTCCGAAAAAACTTCTTCAACAAAAAGTTCTCCATCATCAAATTTTGATAACAGTCCATCAACTTTAGATAAGACTATTTTATCATCCCAGTTTTTTTTTTTTAATTACACTCATTAATTCAATTCACATTTTAAAAAATAATCAATGATCATTTGTGTTGTAAATTTATACATATTTGTTTATCATTCTATCAGTAAAAAAATTAAATTATTAATTTTATTTGTGATTGTTTTTTATTAATTCATAACTATATTGTTTAAAATATATATATATAGGAATTATGCACAATATTTTATTTTATTTTTCTTCTCTTTTTCTAACCCTCGCTGGTACTGATACTTTTGCCAAAGGTCAACCGTCTGAGTGGCAAATTAGTTTTCAAGAGGCAGCATCCCCTTTAATGCAAAAATTAATAGACCTTCATGATTTTGTTTTCTGGATAATAACTTTCATCACAGTATTCGTATTCTTTCTCCTTGCTTATGTTTGCATTAAATTTAGCGCTAAAAATAACAAAAAACCGACCACAACCACTCACAACTCTTTACTTGAAGTTGCTTGGACAGTAATTCCCGTTCTCCTTTTAGTCGTAATTGCAATTCCGTCATTTAAGCTTTTGTATAATCAGAATGACTTTTCTAAGATTGATATGACGATAAAAGCTACCGGCTACACTTGGTATTGGGGGTATGAATATCCTGATCATGACAACATAACTTTTGATGCACTGATGTTACAAGATGATGAACTTGAAGAAGGTCAACCTCGTCTATTGTCTACTGATAATTTTTTAGTAGTACCAGTTAACAAGAATATTAAAATGCAAATTACATCAGATCCAGCTGGTGTGATTCATTCATGGGCTGTCCCTTCCCTAGGCGTTAAAATGGACGCCATTCCTGGAAGATTAAACGAGACATATTTTAATGTTAATGAACCAGGCATATATTACGGTCAATGTTCAGAGTTATGTGGACCAGGTCACGGCTTCATGCCGATCTCTATTAAGGCTGTTTCTCAAGAGGATTTTGCTAGCTGGGTGGAAGAAGCAAAGGTTGAATTCGCCAGCGATAATAACGATATGATAGTTTTTAAATAGGAAGGAATTATGTCAAGTCACGCACCATCATTTTTCACACGATACTTTTATTCAACTAATCACAAAGACATTGGTGTTTTATATCTTGTGTTTGCAATTGTAGCCGGATTAATAGGGGGTATTTTTTCCCTTTTAATTAGAATGGAACTAGCAGAGCCTGGGATGCAGATTTTAGGTGACGATTATCAAAGATATAATGTGTGGATTACCTCACACGGCTTGTTAATGATTTTCTTCATGATTATGCCAGCCATGGTAGGCGGTTTCGGTAATTACTTCGTTCCATTACTAATAGGGGCACCTGATATGGCTTTTCCTAGAATGAATAATCTGAGCTTTTGGTTACTAGTTCCCTCATTAATTTTACTTGTTGGTTCTGGATTTGTTGAAGGAGGGGCTGGGCCAGGATGGACACTTTACGCCCCACTTTCGACCTCAGGTCATGGAGGACCTGCAGTGGACATGGTAATACTTTCAATGCACCTTGCTGGAGCCTCATCGATTTTAGGGGCAATAAACTTTATTACAACAATTTTTAATATGAGAGCACCAGGTATGACAATGCACAAAATGCCTCTTTTTGTATGGTCAATCCTTATTACAGCTTTCTTACTTCTACTCTCGTTACCTGTTTTAGCTGGGGCTATCACAATGATGTTAACAGATAGAAATTTTGGAACAGCTTTCTTTAACCCTGAAGCTGGGGGAGACCCAGTTTTATTTCAACATTTATTTTGGTTTTTTGGTCACCCAGAAGTTTATATTTTAATTTTACCAGGATTTGGGATTGTCAGTCACGTTGTTTCAACCTTCTCAAAAAAACCAATTTTTGGATACTTGGGAATGGCCTATGCCATGGCAGCCATTGGTGTTGTTGGTTTTGTAGTTTGGGCGCATCATATGTATACGACTGGACTTGATGTAGATACAAGAGCTTACTTTTTAGCAGCCACGATGGTTATTGCAGTTCCTACAGGAATTAAAATTTTCAGCTGGATTGCCACCATGTGGGGAGGCTCAATAGAATTTAAGACTCCAATGCTCTTTGCTATAGCTATGATATTTTTATTTACTCTTGGCGGTGTAACAGGTGTAGTTCTGGCCAATACTGGAATTGATGTCGCTCTTCATGATACTTATTATGTTGTAGCGCATTTTCACTATGTTATGTCAATGGGAGCACTATTCTCTATTTATTCTGGCTTTTATTACTGGTTTAGTAAAATGTCCGGTATTGAGTACAGCGAGCTTTTAGGAAAGATACATTTCTGGTTAACTTTCATCGGCGTCAACATTACTTTTTTCCCAATGCATTTTTCTGGTCTCGCAGGAATGCCAAGAAGAATACCTGATTATCCAGATGCTTTTGCAGGATGGAATTACGTGTCTAGTATTGGAGCGTACATTTCAGTTTTTGCCGCTTTCTTCTTTGTATTTGTTATCATTGAAGCTTTCCTTAGAGCAAGGAAAGCATCTAAAAACCCTTGGGGTGAAGGAGCAACCACCTTTGAATGGAAATTAAGTTCGCCTCCACCATTTCACTCCTATGATGACATTCCCAAGGTTAAATAATTAATCTTTAGGTGCTCATTTGAGTTCGAAATCTGCCATAAACGAATTTAACGAGTCAGACACTCAAAGTTCATTAGAGGATTTTATTTCTCTTCTAAAACCAAGAGTCATGACGTTGGCAATATTTACTTCTATTAGTGGTCTAACTTTGTCACCTACAACTCTTCACCCGTTCTTGTGTATCCTTTCAATCTTTTGCATTTCGTTAGGTGCGGGTGCCTCTGGTGCAATCAATATGTGGTTTGATAGAGATATAGATAAAATGATGGAGAGAACTAAAAATAGACCAATTCCTTCAAAAAAAATTATGGCCGGAGATGCCCTTGGCTTTGGAATTATTTTGTCGCTTGTTTCTGTCATTATTTTGGGATTATCTGTTAATTATTTTGCTGCTTTTTTATTAGCATTATCGATTAGTTTTTACATTTTTATTTACACTATTTGGCTTAAAAGACGAACACCACAAAACATTGTTATTGGTGGTGCTGCCGGTGCTTTTCCTCCTGTTATAGGTTGGGCATGCGCAACAGGAGATGTCAGCACTTTTCCTATCATTTTGTTTGTTTTAATTTTTATTTGGACTCCACCTCACTTTTGGGCACTAGCCTTATATAAAGATACAGAATATTCACGAGCTAAAATTCCTATGCTACCGGTTATTAAAGGCCAAAGGAAAACAAAGCAACAGATCCTAGCTTATTCACTCCTGCTTTTTCTTGTATCATTATCACCATATTATTTTGGGTTTTCTGGAATAATTTATCTTCTCTTCTCTTTAACACTAGGCGTTTATTTTGTTTATTTAGCCTATAAAATCCTCAAATCTAGTGATAAAAATAAAACCATTTATGCTCCAAAATTGTTTAAATTCTCAATATTATATCTGTATTTAATTTTTTTAATTTTGGTAATTGATAAATATGTATAGTTCTATGGATAAGAAAAAGAAAAAAAATATCGCTTTAGGACTTTTCCTTTTTGCATTGGCAGCTATTTTTTATTGCGTAACCTTACTTAAGTTTTAGAATGCAAAAAAATAAAATTAAATTCCACGCCACATCATTGGTTTTTTTTGCATTATTCATGTTAACAATGAGTTATGCCTCTGTTCCTCTCTATAAACTCTTTTGTCAGGTAACAGGCTTCGGAGGAACCCCAATGATAAAAAAACTAAACACTGTAACTGGAGAGTTTGGGAATATAAAAGTAAGATTCGATTCATCAATAGAAAAAAATTCACCTATTGTATTTAAGCCACAAAAAAAAATAATTAAAGTTAAAATAGGAGAAAACAATTTGGCTTTCTACAATGCTAAGAATAATACAGACCAGTCTTTAACAACTATGTCAGTTTTTAATGTAACACCTCTAAATGCAGGAAAATATTTTAATAAAATTGAATGTTTTTGTTTTGAGGAACAGAAACTTTCTCCTAATGAAACTGTAGAAATGCCAGTCTCTTTTTTTATTGACCCCTCGATAAAAGATGATAAATTTATTAATAATTTGAGTGAGATAACTCTGTCCTATACAATGTTTATAAGAGATAAGTAAGAAAATGAGTGATAATCAAAAACATCCATACCATTTAGTTGATCCTAGCCCTTGGCCTTTGGTAACAGCGGCTTCACTTCTCATTTTGGCTTACGGTTTTATTACTTTTATGCATCAGGATAAATCATTGTTTTTCATAATAGGGTCAGTTGCCTTAATTGCTTCAAGTATTTTTTGGTGGAGAGATGTTGTTTCTGAGTCAGAGGGTGGAAAGTTTCATAATAAAGTTGTTCAAATAGGCTTGAGATATGGAATGATATTGTTCATAGCTTCCGAGGTAATGTTTTTTTCTGCATGGTTCTGGGCATTTTTTGATGTGGCTTTTTATCCTGGAGAGAATAGTCAAGAATTAATCGGTCGTCAAGAAGCGCTTGGGGGTGTTTTTCCACCAGAGGACATTGAATTAATACCTCCTTTTGGCATACCTCTATTAAATACTTTCATTTTACTAGCATCTGGTGGAACTGTAACCTGGGCACATCATGCATTAAGAGAAAATGATAGAAAAAACTTTTTAATATTTTTATTTTTAACAATTTTATTGGGACTAATCTTCACTGGTTTTCAAGGCTACGAATATGTTCACGCAACTTTTAGCATTGATGAGGGTATCTATCCTTCTACATTCTATATGGCCACAGGGTTTCACGGTGCTCATGTAATTATTGGAACTATTTTTTTAATTGTCTGTTTTATTAGAGGTGCTAAAGGACATTTTAAACCTGAAAAACACCTAGGATTTGAATTTGCTGCGTGGTATTGGCATTTTGTTGATGTTGTGTGGTTGTTCTTATTCACATTTGTTTACTGGTGGGCTTCTTTTTAGCCGTACCGTAGATGATTTTTAAATTTAATAATAAAGAATATATTTTCCAAACTAAAGCAGTTCCCTTTCTAGCCTTTGTAGTTGCTCTATCAATTTTGCTTGGTTTATCAACTTGGCAATTTAAAAGATTGAAATGGAAAAGCAAACTTATTGATATAAGAGTTTCTATGTTTGAGGGTGAAGTTAAGCCATTAAGGGGTATAAATGAACCTTCAAAATCAGAATTCCAAAAAATATCAGTTAAAGGAAAATTTTTAAATGAGTTTGAGTTTTATATGCCAGCCCTAAGTAAAAAAGGAAATAATGGTTTTCATATTTTAGTTCCATTTCAAACACTAGAGAATAAATTTATAATTTTTGATACTGGTTGGGTTCCATTGTTAAAGAAAGACAGAGATAAGAGAATTGATAATATTGATGATAGGGAAAAGGAATTTATCGCCGTTATAAGAGTTCCAGGAAGAAAAGGGTATTTTCAACCAGAAAATGATCCACTAAAAAATTTTTGGTTTTTTGTTGAACCAACATTAATGGAAAAACAACTAAAATTCAGTCTTGAAAAAAATTTTTATCTTGAAGCATTTAATAATGGTCCAAATGGTTTTCCCTTAGGAAACCAAACTAGGATATACCTACGAAATAATCATCTGCAATATGCTCTTACTTGGTTAATGATAGCTTTGGGGCTTATTGGAGTCTATTTCTTTGCAAGTATTAAGAAAAAGTAATGCTTTATTCATCAACACGTGGAAACGACAATAATATCAACTTTGTCCAAGTAATGTTAAACGGGCTTGCAAAAGATGGAGGATTATATGTTCCAAATCATATACCCAAAATTTCAAAAAAAAAATTACAAGAACTAAAAAATCTATCTTATATAGATTTAGCCTATGAAGTAACAAAAGATTTTGTGGTATCTAAAGATATATCAAGACAAGAGTATAAATTAATTTTAAAAAAAACTTATAGCAAAAAATTTGGTGATGAGATTATTAATATTGATAGATTAAATAACAATGAATTTATATTAAATTTATTTCATGGTCCAACATTTGCTTTTAAAGATTACGCTTTGCAATTGCTTGGAAATTTATATGACTTTATTTTAAAAAAAAAAAAACTTAACCTAACTATCATTGGTGCAACTTCTGGGGATACAGGTTCGGCAGCAATATATGGATGCTCAAAATCAAAAAAGATAAATATGTTTATTCTTTTTCCAAAAAGTAAAGTAAGTGAAGTACAACGTAAACAAATGACAACATTTAGTGCGCCCAATGTAACTAACATTTCAGTAAAAGGAAACTTTGATGACTGCCAGAAATTAGTTAAAGATCTGTTTAATAAAAATTCTAAGAGTATGGAATATAATTTCGCTGCTATAAACTCCATTAATTGGGTAAGGATTCTCGGTCAAATAATTTATTATTTTTGGTCTTATTTTAAGGTAGAAAAAAATATGGCTCCAATTAATTATGTGGTACCTACAGGAAACTTTGGAAATGTTTACGCTGCTTTTATAAGTAAAAGGATGGGTTTACCTATTAAAAAGTTAATAGTATGTTCGAATAAAAATGACATTCTCACAAGGTTCTTTAGCAATGGCACTATGGAAAAAAAGGTTGCACGCGAATCTTTAAGTCCAAGTATGGATATACAAGTATCAAGTAATTTTGAAAGATTACTACATCATTTTTTAAAAGATAGCAAAAAGGTTGCTGATTTAATAAATAAGATGGATAAGAAAGGCAAATATTCTGTACCAAAACAATTGTTGACTAGAATTTTAAAAGAATTTGAGGGAGGATCTGTTTCTGATAATAAAACAAAAAAATCTATAAAAAAAATCTATGAAGACTTTAATATCATCACAGATCCACATACAGCCGTAGGTTATTCAATAGGTAAAAAGTTACTAAAAAATAGCGAAAAAAGAGTGTATCTTTCGACTGCTCATTTCTCCAAGTTTTTAAGTACAGTTAGTAATTCACTTAAGATTCGGCTGACATATCCACAAAAAATGAAAGCTATACTTAAGAAAAAAGAACATTACTTAACAACTAATAATGAATTAGATCAAATAAAAAGGGTCATAGATGAAAGAACTTCAAAAGTTTAGGCATTTCCGGAGTAAGATGAAAATTTTGTGAAGTCTATTCCAGTTCTTTTTATGGCATTTGTCCATTTTTTTTCTGACTCCATATCGAAAAGAAAATCAAGTTCCTCTTTAATGTTTATCCAACTATTTTTCTTTATTTCATCTTCAAGTTGTCCTGGCCCCCATCCTGAATAACCTAAAGAAATAAAAAATTTTTTTGGACCCTTGTTTCTCGCAATGTCATTAATTATTTCAGTAGAACAAGTCATCTTGACATTTTTAGAAATTTTAATGGTGTTTTTGCTTTTATAGTCGCTAGAGTGAAGTATAAATCCGTTGGTCTGACTTAATGGTCCTCCAATATGAAAGGAAAAGTCCTTTTCTAAGTTTTGATTAGTATTCGTGATTTGTAATTTTTTAAAAAGCTCTGCACCCTTAATATTTAATATTTTATAATTCAAAACAATACCAACTGCACCATCTTTATTATGATGTGTAATATAAATTATACTTTTTGAAAAGAAAATATCATTTAATTGTGGTAACGCACAAATTATATTTCCCTTTAAATATGAACCTTTCATAGTTAAATTATTACAGATAATTTTCTTATATTCAAATAGAAGATAAATATGTTTGTTTTTTTTTTAATACTTTTTTTGTTCACTACATTCTTAGAGGTAATGGCTGAAGAAAGTTTTGATCGATATTCTTCTTTAGAAATTGTTCCAAAAAACAGTTTGTTATTTGACAAAGATTATTATTATTTTGGTGTAAAAATAACACTAGAAGAGGGTTGGAAAACATATTGGAAAAATCCAGGAGAAGCAGGTGCTCCCTTATCAATAGATTTTAATGATCATCCTGATATTTTAGAAAATGAAATTCTGTTTCCTTTCCCAAAGCAGTTTATGGATTATGATATTGAAACAATTGGTTATGAAAAAGAAATTATTTTTCCAATTAAACTTAAGTTAAATGCAAACAAAGAAAAATTAATCTCAAAAATAAACCTACAGTACTTAGTATGTAAAGACATTTGCATACCAATATCAACTGAAAGAAACCTTAATCATTCTTTAAATAAATCTTCTGAAAGCATAAAACAAAGCATTCTATATAACTACTTAGAAAAAGTTCCTAGTAAAAATACTAATTACTTTTTAATTAAAAATTTAAAAAAAATTAGTGATAATAAAATTAGTTTTTCAATTGATAATTTCAATCTAGATGAGATAAACGTTTTCGCATTTTCTGATTTATCAAGTTTATCAACCAAAACTTATAATAAAAAAAATCTCAATATAGTAGAAGTTATTACAGAAGAAAACTTTAATGAAGATGAAATTATATCGTTGGCAATTTCTAATGGAAAAAAAATTGAAGAAATTCAAATAAAAAACTCTGATTTTAAATTTAGCGAGGAAAGAACAATTATTTTCTTTTTTTTATTGGCTTTGGTTGGAGGAATTATACTTAATTTTATGCCCTGTGTTTTGCCCGTTTTGTCCTTAAAGATGATTGCATTGCTGAAGGTTAATAATCAAAATAAATTCCTTATTAAAAAAAAAATATCTTATATTATTTTAGGTATTTTTTTCTCTTTTTTTTTATTGGGTACACTCACAATGTTTTTTAAATCTATTGGAGCGCAAGTAGGGTGGGGTTTCCAATTCCAAAATTTTTATTTTCTATTTTTTATAACTGTTGTTGTTCTAATTTTTGCATTAAATTTACTGGGATTTTTTGAAATATTCTTACCTCATAGATTACTTAATAAATTAAATAATATCTCGTCATCGAATAATAATAAGGGCTTCTTTTTATCTGGAATGTTTGCAACATTAATGGCTACACCCTGTAGTGCTCCTTTTTTAGGTACGGCAATTGGTTTTTCAGCAATGACATCAAACATAAATATACTTTTTATTTTTTCATTTATTGCTTTTGGATTTTCTTTGCCATATTTTTTAATTTTATTTCAGCCTAATCTTTTAAGGCTTGTCCCAAGTCCAGGAATTTGGATGATAAATTTTAAATATTTCCTAGGCTTAATTCTTCTTGTTACATCTTCTTGGTTAATGAAGCTTATTGGAATCTCAGATATTTATATTTCATTAATTTTTTTATCAATAATAGTTCTCTCATTAATTTTCACTCAAAACATAAAAAACATGTTTTTTTCTGTAATTTTTACTACACTATTCTTTCTTTTTATTGTTTCTCCTTTTAAAAATAAAGAATCAAGTTTAGAATGGATTAAATTTGATAAGATAACTCTAAATAATTTGATTCAAAAAAATAAGATTGTCTTATTAGATTTTACAGCTGATTGGTGTATCACATGTCAGCTAAATAAAAAAACCACCTTAGAAAATAAAAATTTACAAATATTTTTTAAGAAAGAGAATGTTTTGTTGATGAGAGGTGATTGGACAAAAAGAGATGAAAAAATTCTTAATTTTATAAAAAGTTATGATAGACTTGGAATTCCAGTTAACATTATTTACGGACCAAATAATAAAAAAGGTATTATTTTGCCAGAGATTTTAACTAAACGAATTGTTATTAATAACATTAACAAAGTGAAAGAAAATGAAAATTAAAGTAGATGACTGTTTCCCTGATGTAACTTTTTTTCAATTAGAAGATGGAAACCCAAAGACATTTAAATCATCCCAAATTTTTAACGAAAAAAAAATCATCTTGGTATCTGTTCCTGGTGCATTTACTCCAACTTGTTCTAATGAACATTTACCAGGTTATGTTAGGCTATATGATGAATTCAAAAAAAAGGGAGTTGATGATATTTATTTTGTAGCAGCAAATGATCCCTTTGTTATGGAGGCATGGATAAATTCTACCGCAGAAAAAAAACAAATTAAATATTTAGCTGATTCAAATCTTGAGTTATTAGATGCAACTGGTCTAGAAATTGATCTTACTGTTGCTGGATTGGGTAAAAGGCTTTCTAGATTTGCAATTTTTATTGATAATGGGCTTATTAAAAAGATTTTTGATGAAGAAGGTGGTGGTTTGGAAAAAAGCTCAGCAGAAAATTTGCTTAAGAATCTATAATTTTTTCTGCCTCCCCTCTTGCAAGTTTGTCAACCTCTTCATTCAAAGTATCACCACTATGTCCCTTTACCCATTTCCAGTTAACAACATGAAAATTAATGCACTTATAGAGATTTAACCATAGATCCTTATTTTTAACTTCCTTTTTGTTTGCGGTCTTCCAATTATTTTGTTTCCATTTAAATATCCAGTTATTAATTCCATCAATTACGTATTTACTGTCAGTAAAAATAATAATTTCTGATTTATCTTTCAGATGTTTAAGAGCTTTTATTGTGGCTGTGAGCTCCATTTTATTGTTTGTTGTATATTTTTCAGCACCTGATAAAACAATCTTTTTGTTTTTATCGTCTAAAATTATAGCTGCCCAACCTCCTTTTCCTGGGTTACCAATACAGGCACCATCAGTATAAATAATAAATTTATTTGAAATAATCGAACCCTTTTTGAGATTGAATATGAAAAATTAGAATAGTGTAATATTCGACTGGATCTTTTAAAGTTACAAAACTATGTTTTTTTTTATTTATAGAGTCATAGAGCCTAGTTAATAGAAATCTCAGAGATGCACCTCTCAGTATAATATTAAATTCATTTTTTTCTTTTTTTGTAAGTATTCTTTCTGACTGATATCCTTTGATAATTTGATTAAAAAAAGATTGATTAAACTTACCTTTTGTAAAACACCATGCATTGATTGTTATAGCTAAATCATAAATCAAGAGATCATTACAAGAAAAATAAAAATCTAAGATTCCAGAAATTCTTGCTCCATCAAAAAAAACGTTATCAGGAAATAAATCTGCATGAATTATTCCTTTGGGAAGGTTTTTAGGCCAATTCAAGTTTATAAAATCTAATTCTTTTTTTAGTAATTTATTTATACCAGGTATAAGGGAATCAAGTTTAGATTTACTCATTTTTTTAAAAATTTTTTCCCAAAAATCTAAACTAAATTCATTAGTAATTTTTTTTTTAAAACTTTTGTTTACCGAGTGAAATTTACCTAATATCTTTCCAACCTCGAAGCAATTAATATCAGACCAATTTTTTTTAGATCTACCATTTAAAAAAGAAAATATTGCTATTTTTTTTTCGTTAAAATTATTAATTAAGTTAGAATGCTTATCTAAGACAGGTTTTGGACAGGAAATTCTTTTTTTATAACAATTAAGCATTAAATTTAAAAAAAATGGAAGATGTTTTCTATTTACTCTTTCTTCAAAAATAGTAATTACATAGCTATTTTTGGTTGTCGTGATTTTATAGTTAGTGTTCTCTATACCTTCTTTTATTCCAGAAAAATTAACCAAGTTACCAATTTTGTAAACACTTAAAAGATCTAAAATATCTTTTTTTGATAATCTAGTGTGTACGGCCATTAGGCTTTTAAGATAGGTGACTTGTTAATTTAGAAAGTGATTCACTGATAAGTTTAGAATTGTGCGATTTTTTAAATTTTTTTTTAATTTTAAATTCAGTGTAATAGATAGTTTTTTTAATTATCTCGTTTTTTAAATCTTCTCTTACTTTGAGTTCCATTTGTGAGGATAATTGCTTAAATCCTTTTTCTTTTCGTAAGAGGGAATTTTTAATATCTTCCTCAACTTTTTTCTTAATTATTTTTGACTCATAAATAGCATCTTCATTAATTTTTTTAATTTTAATAAGCGTTTCTTTATACTTTTTATTGTGTTCAGTAAGAAGTTTCTCTGCATCTTCCTTTAATTTTCTCGATTCGCTTAATTGAGATTTTAATTCTGATATTTTATTATCAAGGTTTGTTAGCATCATGTTTTTGATTGGTTTAAAAACTAAAATAACAAAGATTATAAATGAGAATGCTACCCATAAGGTTGCGTTATCGAGAATATTTGTTTCTACAATCATAAATCCCTCATGACTTTTTCAAATTCTTTAGGGTCACTTTCTGCTTTTTCTCCAAGAATCTTTTCGTAAAGGTCGTTTGATAAGTCCATACAAATTTTTGGAATTTTATTCCTAATATCTATTTGTGATTTAAGTAATTCAGAATTTAATTTTTCTTTTTTCGTTTCAAAATTTTTTTCAATTAAGCTAACTTCCTTTTCAAATATAATTTTATTTTTCTCTAATTCTTCTTTTATTTTGTTATTAAAGCTAATTTTTGCCTTATTTAATTCTTGGTCAATCTGGGTAATGATGACATCAATTTGCTCATTTAATTTTTGTGTTTGGGATAAATAGTTGTTAACGGTTTCTTCTCTTTTTTCTCGAATTTTTTTTAATTTTGGTAGTAAAAAAAAGTGAATAACTAAAAATAAGATCGAGAAGGTAACAAATAGCCAAAATATTTGTGAGCTGAAAGATTCTGGGTTCAGTTGTGGCATACCACCTTTCTCTTCAGCTCCTAAAACGTTGTTAGAAAAAAATAAGAGAAAAAAAGTAAGACTAAACCTACTTAGCATTTAAAAAACAAAAAGTAGTAGTAGTGCAATAATTAATGCAAAAAGTGCAAGTGCTTCAACAAGGGCAAAACCAAGCATTGTCATTGTGAAGACATGTTCTCTAGCTTCGGGGTTTCTTCCTACTGCAGTTATGAATGCTGAGAAAATGGAACCAATTCCAATTCCTGACCCAATAACTCCAAGCACAGCAATTCCTGCACCTAATAGTTTAGCTGATTCAATATCCATAATTATCTCCTTAGGTTAAAAAGTTAATGTAAATGTATTGCATCATTTATATACAAACAAGTTAATATTGCAAATACATATGCTTGTAAAAAGGCAATTACGATTTCTAATCCTGTTAAAGCAACGAGAAATGCAACCGGTAATGCTCCTCCTATAATAAAACTATTAGCACCTAATACAAAAACAAAACCTCCAATAACCTTCAAAAGAGTATGGCCAGCCATCATGTTGGCAAACAATCTAACTGATAAACTTATGGGTCGAGAGAGGTAAGATATAATTTCAATTGGGACCAGTAATAAAAGCATAGGTTTTGGAACCCCGCTTGGTGCAAAAAACTTAAGAAATTTTACTAGACCGTGTTTCGAAATTGCGATTATTGTAACGGCTAAAAAAATAAAAAAAGCTATCGAAAAAGTTACTATTATGTGACTTGTCCAAGTAAAACTATAAGGGAACATTCCTAATAAATTTCCTATTAAAATAAACATAAATAATGAAAATATAAATGACAGATATTTGAGCCCAGATTTGCCAACATTATCCAGTATCATATTTGCTATAAACTCATATGATAACTCTAATAGGGATTGTTTTCTCGATGGAATTATATTGGAATTTTTTAATCCTATAATCATAAAGAGAAGAATTGAAGAAATAGTAACTAGCATGGCAAGAGACGAATTCGTAAAAGATATATCATATCCAAAAAGTTCAATTGGTATTAATGTTTTAATTTCAAACTGTGATAAAGGACTAGCCAATTATATTTCCTACTAAAGATTTATTTTAGTGACTTCATATATTTTATCATACCTATAAAGCCAGTAATAATTCCTAATAGCAAAAAAATAAGAAAAAATATAGGTTTTGTTGAAAAAAATTTATCAAACCCAAGCCCAATTAAGATTCCAACAATAATTGGAGAAATTAAATCTAGGCTAATCTTCATTGCTAACCCAAGACCTTGAGGTTCAGTTTTTTTTTTTATGCCTATTTTCTTCAATATTTTTTAGTCTTTCTTTAAATTTTTCAAGATTACTATTCATTATATTGCTTCTTTAAGGTCAACTTTTTCAAAGTCGACTGATACAATATCAGAAATACCCTTTTGTGGCATTGTGACACCATAGACCCTGTCTATTGAGGACATGGTGATTTTGTTATGAGTTATAATCAAAAATTTTGTTTGAGTGTTATTTTTCAATTCATTAAGAATCAAACAAAATTTTTCAATATTTACATCATCTAAAGCTGCATCAACCTCATCTAAAATACAAATAGGCGACGGATTAATTAAAAAGATTGAAAAGATTAATGATATAGCTGTTAAAGTTTTTTCACCACCAGATAATAAACTTATATTAGATAATTTTTTTCCTGGAGGTCTTGCAAATATTTCTAATCCAGTCTGAAGAGGGTCATCTGATTTTACAAGTTCTAATTTTGCTTCCCCTCCACTAAATAATTTTTTAAATAGATCTGAGAAATTTTTATTAACCTTTTCGTATGCAGATATTAATCTATTCTTACCTTCATGATTAATTTTATTTATAGCTTGTCTTAATTTATCTAAAGCATCAATGAGATCATTTTTTTCAAGTTCAAGTTCATCTATCGTTGACTGTATTTCTGACTCTTCTATTTTTGCCCTTAGATTAACAGGACCCATCTGCTCTCTTTGAAATGTCAATTTTTGTAAATAATCTTTAATTTCTTGATGTGTTTTTAATTTTTTATCAACTAGTTGCTCCTCGCTCTCTAAATCTTCTGGTTGTTTATTAAGTCTTGTATAAATTAAATCCCTTAGTTCTTTTTCTTTGATCTTGGTATTTTCTAAGATACCGTCCAACTTCGTTATTTCATTTCTTTGGTTTTCTCTTTTTTGCTCAATTTTAAGAAGATTAGCTTCAGCTCTACTTAACTCTTCAGCTATTTGATTTATAGAACTATTATTTTTAGCAAGTTCTGACTCATAGGAATTACAAGCACCTTGATAGTTGTCAATTTTCTTTTGAATTTCATCAGGTAAGGTAATTAATTTCTTTTCTTCTTCAAGGTACTTTCGTTCTCTTTGATTATAAATTTCTATCTTTTTATTAATGTTAAAAATATTTGTTTTACTTTTTTCAATATCGTTTTTTAAGTATGTTTTGTTCAACTCCTCTTTCATAATTAATTCTTTGATTTTATTGATTTCTATTCTTTTTTGTTCTATTTCTTTATCCAGGTCGTTAATCTTTTTTTCAAAACCTTCTTTGTCTGCTTTTGATTTTCCATTGAAGCTTTGATCCAGTAGAGTTTCCTTTTCTTTAATTTCTTTAAGTTTTAATGAAATATTAATTTCATATTTTTTAAGTTCTTCAATTTTTTCTGTATTTTTTTGAATATTGTATTTTATGAGATTAATTTTTTCTTTTTGTGTAGATATTTGAGAAATTATTAAATCTAAGTTTTTGTAATTCGATTCAAGATCTTGTATTTGATTTTGTATTTTTTTTTGAAGGGATTCGTTGCGAGTCTCAATTGATTTACTTTCTTTCTTTAACGAAATTAATTTTTTATTTAAGTCTTTAACATTTTCATTAAGTTCATTTATTTTAAGTTGAGAATCAATTATTTTTTTTTTTTGAAGATTTTCTTCTGATACAAACCCATCCCATCTCCAAATACTGCCATTTTTGTTGACTAACATTTGTCCAACTTCAAGATTTTGTTGTTCCTCAAGTATATTATGTTTTTTTTCAACTAAAAAAATTTGTGAAAGTATAAGATCTAGCTCTTTTGGACCATTAACATAGTTTGATAGAGGGTTCTTTACTGCCTTAAGATTATCGATTTTTTTAGTAATCCATTTTTTTGAGGATTTATTATTTAATGTAGCATCAAGTTCATGCATTAAAGCTGCATAAACAGCATTTTCATAGCCTGGCTTAATTTTAATTAAATTTACAATTGATTCTTTGGATAAATTTGCTTCTCCAATAAGTTGATTTAGTGTTTTAATTTCAGTATTAATCTCAGTAAATTTTTTTAAATTTATTTCAATATTTTCTTCAATTTTTTTTAAGGATTCTTCATAAGATTCCTTTTTTTTCCTGTTAATTTGAACAGAATCTTTAAGATTGACAATATTTTTTTCAAATGATGTTTTTTTAAAATTTTTATTTCCTAGAAAAGACTCCTCATTCTTTAAAGATTTTTCTAACTTTTCTATTTCTTCATAAATAATTTTCATATTTCTGTGATTGATTGTCTCCTCTTTTTTTAAGGAATCTTTTTCTTCTTTTAAATTGTCAGATTTGAACTCATCCCCGAGTGTTAGTTGAATCTCGTTCACATATATACTTTCAATATGTTTAACCTCGTTTCTCAGTCTCATTTCCTCTGATAAATTTAAATCTAATTTCTTCTTTAAATCTGAATTATCTGAAGCATTGCTGATTTTCCTTTCACATTCCATTACATAAATTTCCAGATCCTTAAGGATCTTTAACTCATTACTTTTATCGGTTTCAATGGTTTCAAGGAACCTCTTGATTTCATCTTTTTTATTTTTAACTAGATCGAGTTGGTTTGAAAAATTGTTTTTATGGCTTTGAGTTTCGTAAAGTTTTTTGTTTATATTATTTCCAATAGCTTTAAGTTTATCAGAATTAGTTCTAAGGGACTGAACACTTTTTTTTGTTAAAGAAGATTCATTAACAAAGTTTTCTAGGCTTTGTCTTAAAGCTATTATATTTTGAGTGTTTGCATCTAAGTTACTTTTTAGATCTTTCCACTCTGATAAAATAAGAAGAGATTCATAAAACTTTATTGCTTTAGATAAGCTTTCATATCTTTCAGCTTGTCTGGCCTGTCTTGATAAACTTTTTTTTTGATCAAGAAGGTTATCTAAATTAATTTGTACTTTTTCTAAATTAATGTCTGTGGATTGTAGTTTGAGTTCCGATTCTCTTCTTCTTGCTTGTAAACCTGATATACCAGCTGCATCCTCAAGGATAATTTTCCTCTCTATTGGTTTATAATTAATTACCTGATCAATATTTCCTTGAGTAATTATTGAACTTGACCTAGGTCCACTTCCGGAATCATAAAATAAGACGCTGACATCCTTTGCTCTAACATCTTTATTGTTAATTTTAAAAAAAGATCCAACCCCTCTTTCAAGAATTCTACTAATAATAACTTTTTTTTCATCAATGTTAAAATTTTGTGTTTTATTTTCATTAAATTGGTCAAGTTCAATGCTGACTTCAGCAAAATTTTTTGCCGGTATATTTTGTGTGCCGTTAAAAATAACATCATCCATAGAATTTGATCTGAGACTCTTAGAAGATGACTCCCCCATAACCCATCTAATTGCTTCAAAAATATTTGATTTTCCACATCCGTTAGGACCAATGATTCCAGTTACGCCATCTTCTATTAATAATTCAGTTGGATGCGCAAATGATTTAAATCCAGATATTTTTAATTTATTTACTGTAAACAATTTTAATTAATTTAATAATGAGTCAATTTTTAATTTTAGAGCTTCAAATGTAAGGTCTCCATTATACTTTTCATTATTTATATAAATTGTTGGAGTTGCCTTAATATCATATTTTTTTGAGGAACTAAGTCTTTCCTTTAGGATACCGTCTTCAATTGATTTATTACCCACACAAACTTTAATTTCATCATTTTTTAAACCACCCAATTTTGCAATCTTTAAAAGTGATTTGAATGGATCTTGTGTACTGGTCCAATCTTTTTGTTTTTTATACAAAACCTTTAAAAAATTAAAGAATCTATCATTTCCAGAGCATCTAGCTATTACAGATGCCTTCAAGGCAAATTTGTCCAGTGGGAAATCTCTGTATGTAAATACAATCTTTCCTGTATCTATGTATTCCTCTTTTATTTTTGGAAACACCTCATTATGGAATCTGGCACAATGACCACATGTTAGAGAAGCAAATTCTACGATTTTTATAGATGCCTCTTTATCACCAATTTTCTTTTCTTGAAGTGCTTCAATTGTATCAACAATTCTTGATTCAACCTTATGGCTGATTAGAAAAAATAGCAGCAAAAAGGGTATAGTTTTAAAAGTAGTATAAATTTTGTACATGACTTATTTTTATCATAAATGCTTATGTTTGTAATGATTTTTTATACTTTATTATATCCACTACATTTCTTAAAAAAAAACCATTTATTTTTTCTTTAATCTCGACAGTTGAATAAGAAAGTTCAAATAAACTAGCTTCACAACAGCTAATTGTGAGCACGTTTTTTTTATTAATTTTTTTTAAAGATGAAGCATGGCATTTGTCAGAATATTCCTTGCCCATTATTGATGTCCAGTTCATTTTTATTTCTAGTAACTCAGGGTTACCCTTTTTATTAATCTTTTTGAAGATTTGCGGTAAAATAGTTGAAACTTTTTTTAGGTTATTTATATTTCTTTTTGTACTCATGAAAGATAATTATGACATTACTTTAGCTTTTAAGAAAGCATGGCAAAAAAAAATTTTGGATTGGTACTTTGTCAACAAAAGAGATCTACCGTGGAGAAAGAAAACTAGTCAAAATTTTTATAAGATTTGGATTTCAGAAATTATGCTTCAGCAAACAACAGTTACAACTGTAATTCCCTTTTATAAAAGATTTTTAAAAAAATGGCCAAGTCTTAAATCTTTTTTTAATGCAACCCTAGAGGAAATTTTATATGAGTGGCAAGGTCTTGGATATTACCAAAGGGCAAAAAACTTATTTAAAGCCAAGGAGTTTTTGAAATCAAATAAATTGATTATTGATTCTAAAAAATTGGTAAATATACCTGGAATTGGTGAATACACCTCTTGCTCTATTTCGGCAATACTTAAAGACGAGTCGTGTGCAGTTGTTGATGGAAATATTGAAAGGATTGTTTGGAGAGTTTTTGGTTTAAATCGATCAGAAAAGAATTTTAAAAAAAATATAAAAATAATAGCCCAAAAACTTACTCCTCTAAAAAATAATAAATATTATTTTCAATCACTTATGGATTTGGCAAATATAATTTGTAAAAGCCGAACTCCTCATTGTTTTTTATGCCCAATCAAAAAGTTTTGTAAAAGTAATGGGAGAATTAATTTTGAACCAAAAAATAAAATTAAAAGATCGAAAAAAGCTGGAGTTATTTTTTTAGTTAGGTTTAAGAATAAATTCTTAGTAGGAAAATCAAAAAAAAAAATTCTCCAAGGTTTGTACGAGTTCCCCACTTCTGAATATGTTGAGTACCAAGAAATTACAGAGATAGATGAAATATATAAAAATCAGATGAAAGAATGGAAAAAAAAATATAAGATTTCTGAAAATTTAAGAGTAATTAGTACCTTTGAACATAATTTTAGTCATTTTCATTTGAAAGTCCTTATGGTTGAGATATTATTAAATAAAAAAAAGAAACTTGGAGGCTTTTTATGGTTT
>NZFP01000026.1 GCA_002689325.1 Rickettsiales bacterium | reverse complement strand
GCGGGCCAATTATGCATAGATGGCAAGTCATTTTCTCGAGATATTGTTTCCTCGTGGCAGTCAGGCATTGCCTACGTGCCGCAAACAATATTCCTTCTTGACAAAACAATAGCGGAAAATGTGGCTTTTGGGATCAAACCCAGTGACATAGATTTTAACCTCTTAAGTGCAGCATGCGAGGCAGCTGGGTTGAAAAAATTTCTAAACTATGTAACAGACGAACTTAAAGTTGATGGCATAACCATCTCACCTGGTTTTGCTTACGAAAGGGCACCAGATCAAGAACATTTTATTAAAAGATCTAACACTAAAAATTTCTTTAGAAAAGTTTTTAAATCGCAAGATTTTAAAAAGTGGGATTTCAGTCATTCAGGTCTATATCTTGACTTTCTTGCTGGAAATCAATCTTACAAGTGTACCCCTTGGGGAAATCCAACAAGAAATATTTTTGGTTGGCAGAAACCTTGTTATCTTCTTGGAGAAGGGTATGTAAAAACTTTTAATGAACTTATGAATGATACTGAATGGGATAAATATGGCACTGGAAACTATGACAAGTGTTCTGACTGCATGGCGCACTGCGGCTATGAAGCATCAGCTGTAACAGATGTTTTTACAAATCCCCTTAAAGCTGCATCAGTTGCGTTGAAAGGGCCAAAGACAGAGGGAGCAATGGCCAAAGAGATTGATATAAGTAAATCAAGAGATCCAGACTTTTTTCATGACACTCATGTAAGCGAAATGATGAAGAAACTGCATGCTGAAAAACAAAACGAAACGAACAATTCGCCTATTCCCTCTGCCGGTGCGGCGATAAACCCAAAAAGTTATTTAGCCAAAAAATTAAAATAGCTATAAGTCCTATAAACTATTAACTAAGTCTTTAAGAACCTTTTTACTTTTTAGAAATTTGGTATTTAACTTCAAAAGGTCAAATATAATTAACGGGTTCAGTACCAACTTTCTAAAAAATGGTACTATTCTAAGATTACCGTTATCATTAATACAATCTTTTATAAATAAAGGAATATCAAAAGAAAGATCGTCAAATATTACTTTTATAGATATCATCGGAATTTTAGCTTTAATGAGTTCTTTTTTAATATAAAAAGCTTCCATATCAATGACTGAGATTGATTTAAATTTTTTTATCAGATTTAATTTTTCTTCCTTATCTGCTACAATTTTATTAACGGTAAGTAAATTACCATTAAAAAACTTAAAATTATTTTCCAAATTTCTCAGAAAATCTTTATCAAGTTTTAAAGTTGAATGTTTTTCTTTTTCTTCATTAAAAAGTTTATTTATAAAAACAATATCGCCATTTTTTAAACTTTTTGAGACGGAACCGGCAAATCCAAAATTAATTACAATGTCTACACCAAACTTGATTAGTTTTTTTGTAGCATTCTTTGAAGCTTTTCCATAACCATAAACACAAATTATATTATTATTTTTGTGAGAAACTAACTTCATTTCTCTCTTCAATCCAAAAATAAAACCAATTTTTTTGAATTTTTTTTTAAGTTCCATAATTCGGGAAAATCGAATTTTTTTTTAATTGATTTTTTATTTTTGAGATTGCAAGAAGAGGGAAATATTCAGCATAACCGTGATATTTAAGATAAAAAACTTTTGGAAAACCGACAGCTGTATAAGATTCCTCTGTCCAATTCAATCTATTTTTTAAAAGATATTTAATACCTTTTTCAACTTCTTTACAATCTATTTCACCAATGGATATAAGGCCCATAATTGCCCAGGCAGTTTGAGACGGTGTACTGCTTTTTGAATAACTTTCATAACCTTTATAATAAGATTTGCCATCTTCTCCCCACCCCCCATCTGTTTTTTGCATTCCTTTAAGATAGTTAGAGGCTTTTTGGAATACATCTTCTTTTTGAGGAAAGTCTAATAGGTTTAAAGCACTAACAACAGACCATGTTCCATATATATAATTAGTGCCCCATCTTCCATACCAACTTCCATCATTTTCTTGTTTAGAAAGTAAGTACTTTAGTCCTTTATTTATTGAAAGTTGACTTTCAGGGTTATTTTGTTGTTTTAGAAAACTCAAGCATCTTGCTGAAACATCAACAGTGGGAGGGTCAAGTAATGCGCCATGATCAGCGAAAGGAATGGAGTTAAGATAATATTTTGTGTTATCAATGTCAAATGCACCCCATCCTCCATTTTTTGATTGCATTGAAATAATCCACTTTCTCGTTCGTTCAAGACATTGTTCAACTTTTTTAATTTTTTTTTTTCTATTATATCTATCTAAAAACATTCCAACAAGTGCGGTATCATCGACATCAGGGTAATAATCATTATTAAATTGGAACGCCCATCCCCCTGGTGCAAGATTTTTTTTGTGAACATTCCAGTCACCAGCTGATTTAATTTCTTTATTAAGAAACCAAGTTACTAAATCATCAACATTTTCATTCTGTTCAAGAAGAACATGTCCCATCCAACCTGTGTCCCATACTGGAGAAAGGCATGGCTGACAATAAGCAAAATCTTTTTTTTCAACAATTAGGTTATCAATGGCTTCTTTACAAATTTTAATTTGTTTTTCATATCTGTTTTTCTCATCAATTTTAAAGGCTATTAAAGCATTTACCATGGCAGGGAAAATCCCACCTAAACCATCTTTGCCATTTAGTCTTTTAGAAATCCATTCATAAATGTTATCAATACACCTTTTTTTATAGTTTTTTGACACAAAGTTTGGGAAAAAAAATCTAGCTACTTTATCTAGAATTAAAAAAAGAAAAGAAAAAAATCCGGAACTATTTATAGCTTTTACGCTAGGTGATGTATTAGGATCAATAAAAAGTTCTTCTATTGAGATATTACTAGGATTATTTGCGAGAGGCTTTTTATTCATAATAACTAATAAAGGGATTAAAACCGTTCTAGACCAGTATGAAATCTTATAAATGCTGAAAGGAAACCATCTTGGAAAGTTAATTATTTCTACGGGCATATAGGGAACAGAAATCCAAGAAATTTGTCCAAAAAGGGCTAATGAAATTCTTGTAAAAACGTTTGCATTTTCAGCTCCACCATTTTTGAGAATAAAAGTTTTTGCATTCACTAAGGAGGGGTTATTTTTTTTAAGACCTGATAACTTTAGAGCATAATAAGCTTTTACACTTGCACTAATGTCAGACTCACCATCAAAAAAAAGTGGCCATCCACCATCATTATTTTGTTTATTTAAAAGGTATTTCTGGATTTTTCTTTCAAGTTTAACGTTAATATCGCCTATAAAATGCATTAATAGAATGTATTCGGATGGAATAGTCGAGTCAGCTTCTAGCTCATAAACGTAGCAACCTTCTCTGAGTTTATTATTATTTTGGTCTTTTATTCTTTTTTTTATAAGACCTTCAAAAGGTTTAATTATTTTTTCTAGACAATGCATTTGATATTAAATTGTTTCTACTGCATTTTTACCAGATAAAATCGAAGCTTCAATAGTACATGGTAAATTATATTGAGTCCAATCACCAGCTATTATCATGTTTTCTGGGATTTTATTAAATTTTTTTACTAAGCTAATATTATTTGGAGATTGCACATAAGTTGCTTTTTTTTCCCTCACAATTTGAACACTTTCATAAATTATTTTTTTCTTAATATATTTTCTTATTTCATTCCATACTTGAGCAATTAATTCGTCTGTATTAGCACTATTTAAATCATTTGCATTACTGACAGTGATTGAAAGATGATTGCTTTTTACAAAAATCCATTGTGTTATAGAGTTTATGAAACCAATTATAGGTTTTTGGAAAAGTTTTATATCCTTTTGTTTAATTTTAAAATGTAGGTTTAATATAGTATTGTATTGTTCGGGAAGAGAGCAATTTCCCAATAATTTAGAGAGGTTTGTTGGAGGTATAGCAATAATAACCTTATCATTCTTATTTACTTTAATTTTATGATTTATAAAAGAAAGTTCATTTACATAATTATCAGTGACGTCAATTTTCTTAAGTAAGTTACCAAAATTGATTTGTCCTCCGTTTTTTTTTATTTGAATAATTGCCGGTTTAATCAGTGTTTCATTCCAATTTTTTTTTGGTTGAAAAATTCTACAAAACTTTTCGCCTTTATATATTGTTTCTTTTAATACATTTGAAAGAACCTTAGCCGATGCCATTTGAGGAGCTGTATTCATAACACCTAACGTAAGAGGTTCCCAAAAGGTTTTGAAAATTTTTGAATTTCCAACTATGTCAAAAACAGATGATTTTTTACTTACAAAGAAAAACTTTAATAATGAGAAGTAATCCAATAATTTAGTATTTGGAATTAACTTTTTTTTTCCAATTAAAAACTTTCCATACCCTGAAGATAGATCTAAATTCCATTCCAGATTATGCTCTAGGTCAAAAAAAAAAAAATTTGGAGATATCTCTTTTAAAGTTCTTGATGAACCAATCATTTTACAAAACTCTTTAAAATTTTTATTAGCAGAAAATACTAAATGGTTGCCATTATCTATTACGATATTTGTTTTTTTATCATAGAAGGATCTACATCTTCCTCCAGGGTGTTTTGCTGATTCATAAATCTCTACATTAATTTTTTTTTTTTGAGAATGAATTGCAGCCGATAAACCCGAAAGACCAGAACCTATTATGTATAATTTTTTTTTAATTTTGCTTACCTGAGTATAAAGCTGATTAATATTAAAGTTTTATCAAAAAAATTTAATTTTACTTTTTTTTTGATATTAATATTTTTTTTAAACATTTTTTTATGTATTTTTTTATAGAATTGTTTCATTAATTCAGACGCAACAATCTTTTTTTTGTCTAAATTTTTTGAAATTTCATCTGCTCTTTTAAAGAACATATCTGCGTCCTTTAAAATATCCTGTAACACGTATTGAATTTTTTTTGTTTTATCTAAACTTGAAATATTTTTTCTGATTTGATATTTCTTTAGTTTTGAATGAGGAATATAACATCTTCCAATTTGCAAATCTTCTTTAAAATCTCTCACAATATTTGTCAATTGAAATGCCATGCCCAAGGAATATGCATATTTTTTTCCTTCGTGACCAGTCAAACCAAAAATTCTTATTGATAGATACCCAACGGCAACGGCTACTCTTTGACAATAAAGTTCAAATTCTGTTTTACTTGGAAATTGAATTTTTTTTTTAACATCCATCAACATTCCGTCAATAATAGAAATGAAATCTCTTTTTTCTAGATTATAAGTTTCAATTGATGTTTTTAATTCCTTTAAAATACTCTCATTTATTTTTTTTTTTTGGTAAACACTATCTATTTTTTTTTTCCAATCATTAAGTTTTATTTTTTTTGACTTAATTGTTCCAGAATTGTCAGCTATATCATCAACCACTCTGCAAAACGCGTATACAGAGAACATTGCTCTTTTTCTGATTTCAGGTAGAAATTTCATTCCCCAATAAAATGAGGTTCCTGATTTTTTAACTATTTTTTCTACGTTTAGCTGGTCAACGGAAGTCATCTAAAAGAATTCGTATAGACTAGGCTAGGCTCTTTCTTCTATTGAAAACTTTGCTGGAGTAGCAATACCTAATGCACCTAAGACGGTTTTTACAATACTGTCATGGTCTACCCCGCATTCAATATTTTGATGATCTGGCTTTCCATGATTTATGAATCTATTCGGGAAAAATAGCGGTCTAAATTTTAATTCCCTGTCAAGCGCTGCAGATTTTGTTAGAAAAGACATAACTTGAGCTGAAAAACCTCCAATTGAACCCTCTTCAACCGTTACGAGAACTTCATGGTCTCTGGCAAGCTGAGTGATCAATAATTCGTCGATTGGTTTTGCAAACCTTGCGTCTACCACTGTCGTTGATAATCCGTACGAGGCTAACTTTTCTGATGCAATCAAGGAGTCTCCTAATCTTGTTCCTAAAGACAAAATACAGACCTGGTTTCCTTCTCTTATAATCTTACCTTTACCAATTTCCCATGGTTCGGGCTTATCATTGATTTTAACACCAATACCTTCTCCCCTTGGATATCTAAAAGCAGATGGTTTATCAGTTATCTGGGTTGATGCCGCTATACAGTTACAGAGTTCATTTTCATCACTAGGAGCCATTACTATAAAATTTGGTAAGGTACAAAGATATGCTAAGTCGAAAGATCCTGCATGTGTTGCACCGTCAGCACCTACTTGACCAGCACGATCAATTGCGAATCTTACTGGAAGAGATTGTATTGCAACGTCATGAACAACTTGATCGTATGCTCTTTGGAGAAACGTAGAATAAATTGCTGCATAAGGTTTCATACCTCTGGTGGCTAATCCCGCTGCGAATGTAACAGCGTGTTGTTCTGCAATACCAACGTCAAAAGTCCTTTTTGGAAATTTCTTTTGAAAAATGTCTAGGCCAGTTCCCGATGGCATAGCTGCAGTAATTGCCACTATACTTTTATCTTTTTGGGCATGCTTTACTAAAGCATTGGCAAAAACTTTTGTATAGCTTGGAGCCTTTGAGGTCGATTTAACTTGTTCTCCTGTTACGACGTTAAATTTGCTAACTCCATGGTATTTATCTTCAGATTTTTCAGCTGGCTCATAGCCATATCCTTTTTTTGTGACCACATGAACAAAAACTGGACCATCCCACTTAGATTTTTGAAGGTTTCTTAAAACTGGTAAAAGATGATCTAGGTTATGTCCATCAATAGGGCCAATGTAGAAAAAACCAAGTTCCTCAAAGAGTGTTCCACCTGTTACCATACCTCTCATATATTCTTCTGCTTTAGCTGCCATATTTTGAAAACTTTTAGGAAACTTTTTAGCCATGTGTTTAGCTAAGCTTCGTGCAGATTGAAAAGTTTTTCCTGAAAGCAATCTGGATAAGTAAGCACTCATTGCACCAACTGGAGGGGCTATAGACATATCATTATCGTTAAGAATCACTATTAGTTTTGCGTTCATTGATCCTGCATTATTCATGGCTTCATATGCCATTCCCGCACTAATTGCCCCATCCCCAATCACACAAATGACTTGATGATCCTCTTTTTTAAGATCTCTGGCGACAGCCATACCAAGTCCCGCTGATATTGAGGTAGATGAGTGTGCTGCACCAAATGGATCATATTCACTTTCTGATCTCTTTGTAAAACCGTAAAGACCTCCTGGTTGTCTTATTGTTCTTATTTTTTCTCTTCGCCCGGTAATGACCTTATGAGGGTAGCACTGATGACCAACATCCCATATTAGTTTGTCATTTGGTGTGTTAAAAACGTTGTGTATTGCTACTGTTAATTCTACCACTCCAAGTCCAGCACCAAGATGTCCACCAGTAACAGAAACTGCATCAATTACTTCATCTCTCAGTTCCTTGCAAAGAGTTTTTAACTCCTTATCATTAAATTTTTTAAGATCTTTAGGAAATTTAACTTTATCTAGTAATGATTTTGCAATTTTCATAGGTGTGATTATTATTCCATTTGGAATGAGTTTTTATTAAGTTTTTATTATTCCCTTTATAAAACAAAAAATCAAATCAATACGAGATAATTTTACATTT
>NZFP01000025.1 GCA_002689325.1 Rickettsiales bacterium | reverse complement strand
TGTATTTTTTTAAAATAAGTGGTATAAAACCTTTTTTAAATTATCACAGAGGAAGTTATGACTGCAAAGAAAATTTATGAAATTGGTGAAATTCCTGACATAGGTGAAGTTCCTGAAGAAATGTATGCTTGGGTTATCAGGGAAGATAGGTTGGGAGTTCCAGAAAAGGCCATGCAAATAGAAAAAATGCCTGTTCAAAAACCTGGTAAGGACGAGGTTTTAGTTATGGTGATGGCGGTTGGAATTAACTATAATAATGTTTGGGCATCCCAAGGTATTCCTATTTCTGTCATAGGTGAGGATACAGGCTATCACATAGGAGGATCTGATGCATCTGGAATAGTATGGGCTACTGGAGATAATGTAAAAAGATGGAAGGTAGGAGATGAAGTAATTGTTCATTGTAATCGTGATGATGGAGATGACGAAGAGTGTAATGGTGGTGAGCCAATGTATTCAAAATCTCAAAGAATTTATGGTTATGAAACAAATGACGGTTCGTTTGCACAATTTACAACTGTACAATCTAGACAACTTTTAAAAAAACCTGTTCACCTTTCTTGGGAAGAAAGTGGTTGTTACACATTAACTTTAGCTACTGCATATAGAATGTTATTTGGTCATCCACCTCATGCTTTAAGACCAGGAATGAACGTTCTTGTGTGGGGCTCATCGGGAGGTATTGGAAGTATGGCAGTACAGATTTGCAAAGCTGTTGGTGCAAATGCTATTGGAATCGTTTCTGATGATGACAAAATTCCATTTGTTGAAAAGCTTGGTGCCGTTGGTGTCCTTAATAGAAAAAAATATGAGTGCTTTGGACAGCTACCTGATGTAAAAGATCAAAAACAATATTCGGATTTTATAAAGAAATGTAGACTTTTGGGTAAAGATATATGGGATATTACAGGAAAAAAAGATGTTGATATAGTTTTTGAACACCCTGGTGAATCAACTTTCCCAGTATCTTGTTATTTGGTTAAAACTGGAGGAATGGTGGTTATCTGTGCTGGAACTTCTGGATACAACCTTACCATGGATGCAAGATATGTCTGGATGAGACAAAAAAGAATTCAAGGAAGCCACTTTGCAAATCTTTATCAAGCTAATCAAGCTAACGAAATGATGATCCAAAGACTTATAAACCCATTAATGTCTGAATGTTTTAAATGGGATCAGATTCCATTCGCACACACTAAAATGATGAACAACGAGCATTTACCAGGTAATATGGCTGCTTTAGTTCAAGCGAAAAAGACTGGAATGAAAAGTCTAAATGAGATAAAATAAAACTTGAATATATTTTAAAAATTATTAAATTTACTTATCCATGGATAGTTCACTAGAAATTAAGAATAACCCCGTAGCTCCAAAAGAATTTGCCACCCAAAACCTTAACGTTTTTGAAAAAATTCTAAGTGAATTAGAATCAATTTCAGAAGTCGCCAAAGGCATTTTATCTAAGAATGTTTGTAGTAATGGAAAGGTCGATAATGTACTCCTTGAGAAATTTCAGAATGAAGCGCATGGCTTTGCCTGGTTTGAAACATACAGATTTTCTTTGAGAGAAACATTAAGCTGGTATAACACTTTAAAAAAACAAAACAAAGATTCTGAACTAGAATCATGTATTCTAGTCTATGCTTTTTCAGAGTACTTAAATCAAATGCGACATGGTATTATGATAAGTCAGTCAGAAGTCATAAGGCCGTCTACTCTCGGTTTAGAAGACACTAGCTTTTCCTTCTGCGAGACACCAGACGTAAAAGAGCTAATTTCTTATGGAATTTGTGGGTCAGTCAAACAATCCATGATGAATTCTATTGAAAACGGGATTTTCCCCAACCTAGGTCTCAACGACGATACATTAGACATGATTCAGGATCAGTTCAAAAAATTTACCGATGAAGAAATTATTCCATACGCAAATGAATGGCATCTTAAAGATGACTTAATCCCTGATCAGGTGTTATCTAAAATGGCTGAGTTAGGTGTCTTTAGCATTGCAATCCCTGAGTCTTATGGAGGTTTAGGTATGGGTAAAGTTGCTATGTGCGTTGTCACGGAAGAACTGTCAAGAGGCTTTCTTGCGGCTGGATCACTTGGTACCAGAGCTGAGATAGCTGGAGAACTTATCAGATTAGGTGGAACTGAAGAACAAAAACAAAAATATCTTCCAGAGATTGCATCTGGTAATTTACTTACAACTGCCGTATTTACCGAACCAAATACTGGATCTGATCTTGGTAGTTTATCAACAAGAGCTCAACTTGATGGTGATCAATATATTATTAACGGTAATAAAACTTGGATCACCCATGGTGCAAGATCAGATCTAATGACCGTTCTAGCAAGAACAGATTCCTCTCAAAAAGGTTATCGAGGATTGAGCATGTTTTTAGTTGAAAAGCCAAGAGGAAATTGTGAAAATCCTTTCCCAATGGAAGGTATGTCTGGAAGTGAAATTGAAGTTTTGGGTTACAGAGGTATGAAGGAGTATGAGATAGCATTAGACAGTATAAAAGTTGATAAAAAAAATCTACTTGGTGAGGAAGAGGGAAAAGGATTTAAACAACTCATGGAAACTTTTGAATCCGCTAGAATACAAACTGCTGCAAGGGCTGTAGGAGTTGCACAAAGTGCACTCGAGCTAGGTTTAAATTACGCAAAAGACAGAAGTCAGTTTGGCAAATCAATTGTTAAATTCCCAAGAATTTTTAATAAATTAGTATGGATGCTTGTTGAGACAACAATTGCCAGACAAATCACCTTATTCTCTGCTCGTGAAAAAGATAATGATGTGAGGTGTGACATTGAGGCAGGTATGGCTAAACTTTTAGCTGCTAGGGTTGCTTGGTCAAACGCAGATAGTGCCTTACAGATTCATGGTGGAAATGGTTATGCACTTGAGTATCCAGTAAGCAGAGTTTTATGTGATGCAAGAATTCTTAATATTTTTGAGGGTGCAGCAGAGATTCAAGCTCAAATAGTCATAAAAGGACTTCTGGCTAAGTAAATGA
The DNA here is from genome assembly GCA_002689325.1 of Rickettsiales bacterium. GTDB lineage: Bacteria > Pseudomonadota > Alphaproteobacteria > Methylaequorales > Methylaequoraceae. Next base: position 10,545 of record NZFP01000025.1, on the reverse strand, counting down.
ATTTATTTTTCAATATTATTATCGTAATTTGTCTAATTACGACATTTATAGTTTTATTGTTGGGATTGTTACATACTGCAAGATCTGGTGACGAAAAAAACAATAGTGTTAACAAATTTATGCGTTATAGAGTTTTTATTCAATTTGCTAGTATTCTAATATTGACACTTGCTCTGTACTTCAAATAGAGAGAGAATTTGGTAAAGCTCGATAAAATTTATACAAGGGGTGGTGATTCAGGTCTTACAAGCCTTGGTGACGGAAAAAGAGTAAAAAAAAACTCTCTTAGAATCAGAGCTTATGGAGAAATTGATGAAGTTAATTCAATTTTAGGGATTGTCGTTTGTTATTGTAATGAATTTCTTAAAAAAATAATTTTGAAAATACAAAATGATTTATTTGATGTTGGCGCTGACTTGTGTATTCCCAGTTTAAATGAAAAAAAAATAATACTTAATGAACAGAATATTCTTTTTTTAGAAAAAGAATTAGATAAAATAAATGTCAATTTAAAAAAATTAGATTCGTTTATACTACCAGGTGGGACCAAAGCATCTTCTTTTCTTCATTATGCAAGAACTGTTACAAGAAGATGTGAAAGAACAATCGTAGAATTAAGCTCTAAAGAGAAAATAAATCAAAATATTATTAAGTACATAAATCGTTTATCTGATTTTCTTTTTGTAGCAGCAAGGATTGAGAATATCAAAGATGGTGATATACTTTGGATTCCCAATAAAACTTAAATTTAAAATGGTTGGTTAACTATGAAAGCTTTAGTATGTGTTAAAAGAGTAATTGATTATAACGTCAGAATAAGAGTTAAATCCGATAAATCAGGCGTTGAAAAAGATAATGTAAAAATGTCAATGAACCCCTTTGACGAAATAGCAGTAGAAGAAGCTGTAAGATTAAAAGAAAAAGGAATTTTAACTGAAATTGTAGTTTTGTCTATCGGCACAGAATCATCCCAAGAAACAATTAGGACTGGTCTAGCGATGGGCGGTGATAGAGGAATTTTAGTAAAATCTTCTGATGAAGATATTGATCCTCTAAACATTGGAAAAATAATTAAAAATGTTTGTGATAAAGAAAAACCTGATCTAATTATCTTAGGAAAACAAGCAATAGATGATGACTGTAATCAAACTGGTCAGATACTGGCTACATTGCTAAAGTATCCTCAGGCTACTTTTGCTTCAAAAATAGAAAAAAACAATGACAATACACTAAACGTTACAAGAGAAGTTGATGGTGGTCTGGAGACTATAAAGGTTAAAATTCCATGCGTTGTTACTACAGATCTTAGACTTAACGAGCCTAGATATGCATCCCTACCTAACATCATGAAAGCAAAACAGAAGAAAATTGATGTTTTAGATATTAACGAACTTTCTCTTGACTTAAAAAAAAGAGTAGAAATATTAGAAGTAAATGATCCTCCGGAAAGAAAACCAGGTATTGTTGTTCCTGATGTTGACTCTTTGGTTGATAAACTTAAAAATGAGGCAAAAATTTTATGAAAACACTAGTCGTAGTTGAGCATAATAATGACTCTGTAAAACAAACAACTTATTCCACGGTTACTGCAGCATCTAAAATTTCAGAAGAAGTTTTTGCTTTAATACTTGGTCATAATCTAACCACAGCGATAGATGAATTAAAAAAATGTAATCACTTAAAAAAAATTTATTTTATTGATAAAGAAGGCTTAAGCAAACCACTTGCTGAGAACTTTTGTGAAGAAATTATAAAATTTTTAAGAGATAATGATTTCACCCATGTTTTTACTCCCTCATCAACTTTTGGTAAAAACCTTTCTCCAAAAATTGCAACTGAATTAGATGTTCAGCAGGTTTCGGATATAATTAATATAATTGATGGTAATACATTCGAAAGGCCAATTTATGCTGGAAATGCAATAGCTAGGGTAAAATCTAATGATCCTGTAAAAGTGGTTACTGTTCGTTCAACATGCTTTGAACCTTGTAAACTTGATTCTCAGGTAGATGTTGAAAATATTTCCTCGGAATTATCTAAAAACGAATTAGTTAATTTTGTTAATTATGATGAATCAAAATCAGATCGACCTGAATTAACTTCTGCTAAAATAATAATTTCAGGAGGTAGAGGCTTACAGAATGGAGAAAATTTTAAATTACTCGAGGGTATAGCTGATAAGCTTGGTGCAGCAATGGGTGCTAGTAGAGCAGCCGTAGATGCTGGATTTGTTCCCAACGATTGGCAAGTAGGACAAACAGGAAAGATAGTAGCACCTGATCTTTACATCGCTGTAGGAATATCTGGCGCAATTCAGCATATAGCAGGAATAAAAGATTCTAAATATATTGTTTGTATAAACAAAGATGAGGAGGCTCCAATTTTTAAATTTTCTGATTTTGGACTTGTCGCTGATTTATTTGATGCATTACCCACGCTGGAAAAAAAATTATAAAAAATTTTTTATTAAATCAACGTATTCAGAGCTTAACCAATCCACATAACCCTTTACCTGAGCAACTTCTTCAAAATCCTTGTTGATTATTACCGTAGTTGGCATAACTTTTACTCCAAATTTACCTGAAACCTCAAGCTTTTCATCATTAAATACAATTAAGCTTTCAAGCTTATTTTTTTTTAAAAACTTTGGAACAGTTTTTTTTACATTAGAGTCAACTGAAAGAAAATAAACTTCAACGTTATTTTTAAACTTTTTTTTTAACTCAATAAGTTCTGGAATTTCCTTAATACAAGGTGCACACCATGTTGCCCAAAAGTTTAACAATAAAATTTTATTTTCAGAACTTGATATTGTTTTTTCTGAATCATTGATATCTCTCATTGAAAATATTTCAACTTTTTTTGGATCTTTGATTAATAGTTGTTGATTGTTGTTATCCGAATAAGATAAATTTGAGAAAAATAAAAATGAAAGAAAGATTACCCTTTTTATATACATTATATTTTAATAGAGAAAATTAATGAAAAAGTCAATAAACCCTGTTTGGGGAGGAAGATTTAAAGATGAAAACTCTGAACTATTAAAGAAAATTAATAATTCAATTTCTTTTGATTATGAACTAGCATTTCAGGACGTTAAGCTCAATAAAGTATACACAGAAGCTTTATTCAAAGCTAAAGTAATTTCAAAGAATGAAAAAGATAAAATTACCAAAGCGCTAAATCAAATTAATCAAGACTTAAAAGACGGAAAATTTAGGTTTTCTAATTCCTTTGAGGATATCCATATGAATATAGAAATGGCTTTAAGAGGTAAAGTAGGTGATATTGCCGGTAAGATTCATACAGGTAAATCAAGAAATGACCAAGTAGCAACTGACTTAAAGATGTGGATTAAAGAAAAATTACATGAAATTGTTACAAAAATAAAACAAATTCAAAAAACTATAATCAAAAAATCTGAAGAAAATTTAAATGTGGTAATGCCTGGCTTTACTCACTTACAAAATGCACAGCCTATTTTGTTTTCACATTATTTGCTTTCTTTTTTTGAAATGATTGAAAGAGATAAAATGAGAGCAATCCAACTTATTAAGAATTTAAATGAATGCCCACTTGGGTCAGGCGCTCTAGCAGGAACCAATTTTTTTGAGATTGATAGATTTTTTATAGCTAAGAAACTAGGTTTTGAAAAACCCACTGAGAACTCAATTGATAGTGTTTCAGATAGAGACTACGTGGTTGAGTTTTTAACTATTCTTTCTTTACTAAGTATGCATTTTTCAAAAATATCGGAAGATTTTATTATTTGGGCTAGTGGGGCGTTTGAATTTATTAAATTTCCCGATTCCCTATGTACCGGTTCTTCAATAATGCCTCAAAAGAAAAATCCGGATGCTGCTGAACTAGTAAGATCAAAAACAGGAAGAGTTTTTAGCTCACTATCAAATTTACTTATTATTCAAAAAGGTATCCCAAGTGGATACAGTAAAGATTTACAAGAGGATAAAGAACCAACATTTGACGCATACTATTCAATTGAAATAATTTTAAATGTCGCAGATGAAATGATAAGATCTGTAAAAATCAATAAAGAAAGAATGTATCAGGAGTCAATGAAGGGTTTTACAACTGCCACAGATTTAGCTGATTGGATGGTAAGAAAAATTGGGCTTTCTTTCAGAGATGCACACTATAAGACAGGAAAAATTGTTTTATTAGCTGAGAAAGAAAAAAAAATGCTACATCAATTAGATTTAGCTAATCTTAGAAAAATTGAACCAAAAATTAACAAAGATGTTTATGATATATTATTGCCTGAAAAATCAATATCTAATAAAAAATCATATGGGGGAACTGCTTTAAGACAGGTGGATATGGCAATAAAAAGAGCAAAAAAAAGAATATAGAAATGAAAATTTTACTAATCTTAACCTTTGTTTTTTTTTCTTTGTTGAACTTTGGATGTGGCAAAAAATCATCACTAGAAAAATATCCTGAATTTAATGAATATAAAGAGCAAGTAAATTAATATGGAAAATATTTCTAACTATAATAAATATTTATCATATGAATCTGGAAGGTTAAAAATTGAAAAGATTTTTTTAGATGATATTGTTATGCAGCATGGAACTCCAACTTTTTGTTATTCCGTAAACCAGATTAAAGACAATTTAAATAATCTTAAAAAATCGTTTTCCAAAATCAAACCACTTATTTGTTATGCAATGAAGGCGAACTTTAATAAAGGGATTATTAAGATTATGTCTAAAAATAATCTAGGGATAGATGTAGTTTCTAAAGGTGAATTAAAGCAATCAATGAAATATGGTATTGTAAATAAGAAAATTGTATTCTCAGGGGTTGGAAAGACTGATGAAGAAATAAACTTTGCCTTAAAAAATAATATTAAGCAAATAAATGTTGAGAGTGAAGAAGAACTAAAAGAAGTTGGTAATCAAGCTGTTTCTTTAAAAAGTGAAATAAATATAAGTTTAAGAGTTAATCCTAATGTTGATGCACAAACTCATCCTAAAATTTCGACTGGAAGATCAGAGGATAAATTTGGAATCAGTGAGGATAAGGTCGTTAAGATTTTTGAATATTATAAAGACAATAAATATTTGAATATTAATGGATTATCAATTCATATTGGATCTCAAATTTGTAAAATAGAACCTTTTAGAAAAGCTTTTAAAAAAATAAGAAACTTAATTTTGTTATTAAGAAAAAAAAATATTTTTATAGATTCTTTAGATATAGGTGGGGGAATAGGTATTATTTATGAAGCACAAAAGGATAAAGTTTTTAAAATATCTGATTACGCTTTGTTAGTAGAAGACAACTTTGCTGACCTTGGTATTGAAATTATCATAGAACCAGGAAGATTTTTGGTTGGAGCATCAGGTGTTCTAATTTCAAAGGTAATAAGAATTAAAAAAGGGAGAAATAAAGATTTTTTGATAGTAGATGCTGGAATGAATAATTTGTTAAGACCATCACTTTACAGCTCTAAACATTCAATTTTTCCTGTTAAATCTGGTAATAAAAAAATTAAATATGATGTAGTGGGCCCTATTTGTGAAACAAGCGATATCTTTAGAAAGAGTTATTTGCTATCTAAACAAAAGAAGAATGATTTGATAATTATTTGTTCTGTTGGTGCTTATGGTTCATCAATGTCCTCTGATTACAATTTAAGAGGATTTGCTAAGGAGGTTTTAGTTGAGGGTAATAAAGTTTTTTAAAAAAAATGAATGAAATTTTTAATTTAAAAAATGTGTCTTTAATTCTTGAAAAGAAGCAAATCTATAATTTGAATTTAAAAATTACTAACGGTGATTTTTTTCTAATCAATGGTCAGAATGCTACTGGTAAGACAACTTTACTAAAATTATTTTGTTTAAAGATTTTGCCAAGCAAAGGTAGTTTCTACTTAAATGGAAAAAGGATTGAATCTAATGATAAAAAAGTAATTTTGGAATATAGGAAGAAGATTGGTGTAATTTTACAAAATGATTACTTAATCCCATTTTTTTCAGTCTATGAAAATATAGAATTAGCTAGTGAGATACAAAATTATAAAAGTAATTTCAAGTCAAGAATGAATCAAATACTTAATTGGCTAGGTTTAAAACAGATTGAAAATACCAAGGTAGATAAACTCTCTAAAGGAGAAAAACAAAAAGTTGTAATTGCAAGAGCATTAATTAATAGGCCAGAAATAATTATTGCAGACCAGCCAGAAAACTTTCTTGATAAAAGTAGTGTGCGAAAGGTTTTTTTTCTTCTTGAATCTTTAAATAAACAAGGTACGACAATAATTATCACATCGAATCTAGAAAAAATAATTTCAGTCAATTATAAAACTATAAATTTAAACCAATAAAAAGATGATTAATTATAAAAACGTTTTAAAGAATATATTATTGAAGGAGGAAGAAAAATTTTTTCATGGGTTGTCATTTATAATCACAAGCCTAATAGCTCTTCATATTGTAATTTACTTTAATTTTTATAAATTTTCAAGCAACTGGATTGAGTTAGAGTCAAAAAAAACAACATTTATTTTAACCAATAATTTTGAAGAAAAAGAGATCCCTTTAACCATAAAGGAAAATATAGTTGATTATCTTGTTAAAAATGAAAGTTTAGAAAATTTTAAAGTATTAGAATCAAATATTATTAAAGAAAGTCTCGGTTTAACTGGAGTGAACAATCTTTCTGGTTTAAATTTACCGTTAATTTTTCAAGTTGTTTCTGACAAACAGAATGTAATCGATGAAGTTTACAATAATCTTCTCAACATATCTGAAAACAGACTAGTCGAAAAACATGAACATGAAGATCAATTATACGAAATAGGTATGATAGTAAGCAGAATTAAGTCTATAATTTTTATTATGCTATTATTTGTCCTAATTCTTTTTTCTTTCTTGATAATGAATATAGTTAAGGCTGCCCTTATTGCTAATCTAAATTTTGTGAGTATGTTGCAACTTATGGGTGCAAGTAGCCTTGAACTTGCTAAAAATATTTCTTTAAGTATTTTAAAAAAGATTTTACCAGGCACACTACTGGGTCTTCTTTTGATTTTTTTGATAAGTATTATTTTGATAAGAATTTTAGGTTCAAATTTTAATTTTTTTGATTCAACATATTTTTCGCAATTATTGGTTTCTAATTTTTTTTTACTATTTATATTTGTTGTAATTTTTACACTTAGTTTTTTATTTTTTTTAACAACGTATTTATTTAATTTTTTTGAGAACAGGTTTTTTGAAAAGTTATAAAAAGATTTTTAGTTTTTTTTTACTGTCACTAATAGCTGGTTTTCTATGGTGGACCTTATTATTATTCAATACTTTTCCTAAGAAAGTTTATTTTAATAGTTCCACTCAAATATCAGGTATAGTTGGAATTGTAGTTCCAACTGGTGGAAAAAATAGAATTGAAAAAGGTGTCGATTTACTATCAAAAGGATATGGTGATAAATTATTAATATCTGGAGTTTTTATGTCTTCAGAGATTGTGGAAAAATTTAGTCTGGAGAAAGAAAAAAATGAATTATTCAAATGTTGTGTTTTTTTTGATCAAAAATCAAAGAATACATTAGAGAATGCACAAGAAGTAGATAAATGGCTCAATGAAAACAAAGATATTAAATCTATTATTCTAGTAACTTCCTACTATCATTTGCCTAGAAGTATAATGATTTTTGAAAAAAAGATTACATCTGATGTGAAAATATATCCAGTAACTGCTATTCAAAATAACAATTTTAGAAATCAATTCATTTTTCACCTAAAATTAATAATTTCTGAATATTTTAAAGTATTATACACGATTGTGTTTCTAAGATGAGAAAAATACGGGCTACCTTGTTTTATTTTTTTTTCTATAGCTGGACAATTATATTTTTTATTGTTTTTTCTCCAGTAAAATTTTTTACAAGAAACTTTGTAGTTAAGTTGTCTAACATATGGTCGTTCTCAGTTTACTTCCTATGTGAAAGGGTTCTTGGTGTAAAAGTAATTGTTTATGGAAAAAATAATATACCTCAGGATAAGTCAATTTTAGTAGCTAGTAATCATCATTCAGCTTGGGAAACTTTCTTTTTTACTTTTCTTTTTAATGATCCAATTTTTATTTTAAAAAAAGAACTAAGATTTGTCCCAATTATGTCATGGTATTTTAAAAAGCTTGGGTTTATTTTTATTGATCGAAAAAAAGGTTTAAGCTCTTTGAGACATATCATTAATTCAATAAAAAAATTAAAGGATGGTAGCCCCAAAACTTTTATAATTTTTCCGGAAGGTACGAGAATGTTACCTGGAGAAAAAAAAGATTTGTTGACTCCGGGTGTGTTTGCAATAAAAAAAAAATTAAATTTACCTGTGATTCCAGTTAAGCATAATTCTGGTAAATACTGGCACAATAAAAGGTTCCTTAAAACTCAAGGAACAATTAAAGTTAATATTTTTCCAGAGTTAAAAAGTTTGGATAAGGAAGTTTTTTTTAATGAATTAAAAAAGTATTTTTATAGTCAAAAATCTAATCATTGATTTTCAGAATACTTTTTCTAATTTCCTTATTTTTTTTTAAAATATTAAAAATTTCTTTTTCATTACAATTTTTAATTGAATTTTTAAGAATCTTTATATCTGAAGAAAAATTTTCAAGAGTTTTAAGTAAGTATTTTCTATTATGAATAAAAATATCAACCCACATTTTTGGATCTGAAGAACCGATCCTTGTGAAATCGCGAAAACCACCTGCAGAAAAATTAATTAATTCTTTTTTTTTTTTAAGGTCAATTTTGAAAGCAGTACCTACTATTGTAAATGCTATAAGATGAGGTAAATGAGAGGTTATTGACATTATTTTGTCATGTTGATCTGCAGACATTATAGAGATTTTTGCACCAATTCTTTTCCAAATATTTGAAATAATTGATACTTGTTTTTTTTTTTTTTTAATCGGAGTAAGAATACACCATTTATTCAAGAATAAATTTAATTTTGCTGACTTAGCGCCAGAGTGTTCAGTTCCGGCGATTGGATGACCAGGTAATAAAAAAGACTTCTTTTCGTACAATTTGATAGTTCTTTTAGTAAAGCAATTTTTTACTGAACCAACATCAGTAACAATACTATGATTTGATAAATAAGGGAAAATTTGGTTGGCTATTGAATCTATCAAACTGACCGGTGTACATATGAAAATAACATCACTTCTTTTAATTTTTTCGTCAATTTTCAGTCTTCCCTCATCAATTGATTTATTATCAATTGCATCTTTTATATTTTTTTTTGAAACGTCAATTCCAACAATTTTCATAGCAATTTTTTTGTTTTTAAGAATTAAGCCTAATGAGGCCCCTATTAATCCTGGCCCGATTATAGTTATTTCTTTATATTTTGTTTTTTTCATAATTTGTCCATAATTGATTGCAATGCTTCTGTGAAAATATTCATTTCAGAATCTTTTCCGATAGAAACTCTGAAAAATTTTTTTAAACCGTAACTATCTAGGTCTCTAATAATTATTTTTTTTTTTAAAAGTTCTGATATAATTTTTTTTTTTTTATTTTGCTCTCTTACTTCCACAAGTATAAAGTTTGCGAAGGTTTTGTATGCTTTTAATCCAAGGGAATTAATTATAGGGGGCAACTTTTTTTGCCATTTATTATTGTGATTAATAGATTTAATTAAAAACTTCTTTTCTTTAAGAATTAAAGCCCCTAAGTTTTGTGCAATTGAATTTACATTAAAAGGCCCTCTAATTTTTTCTAAGATTTCAATTATTGATTTGGAGCTATATGCCCAGCCTAGACGCAGACCAGCAAGAGCATAAATTTTTGAAAAAGTTCTTGTCACAACTATATTAGGAAATTTCTTTACTAGATCTAAACCATTAGAATAGTTGTTATTCGTTACGAATTCAGAGTAGGCACCATCAATAACAATAATTATATTTTTTGGTACACTTGAAATAAATTTAATTAATTCATTTCTTAAAATTACTGTTCCTGTAGGGTTGTTCGGGTTTGCAAAGAAAATAATTTTTGTTTTTTTTGTTATTAAACTTAATATATTTTTACAACTAATTTTAAGTCCATCTGTTTTTGCTGTTAAGACTTTAGCTCCAGAAATTTTGGCAACTATTGGGTAGTAAATAAAACCATATTGGCTACAGATAATTTCAGAATTTTCATCAGAAAAGGCTTGAGCAACTAATGATAAAATGTCATCAGAACCGTTACCGCAAATAATTTGTGAAAAGTTTATTTTAAAATTTTTAGATAATGCCTTTTTTAAAATGTTTGAGTCACCATCTGGATAAAGGTTGAATTTTGAAATAATTTTTTTTGATATTGCTGAAACTTTACTAGGAATTTTAAATGGGGATTCGTTTGATGATAACTTTATAACATCCGTTTTGCCATCAATTAGTGATTCTCCAGGAATATACTTTGCTATCTGATTAATTGTTGGCTTAACAATTTTTGAAATAATCTTTTTTTGCATAATCGCATATTATCAAATAAATTTATTTTGACTACTCATCCAACATAGTTATGAT
>NZFP01000024.1 GCA_002689325.1 Rickettsiales bacterium | reverse complement strand
GCAGTGCTTTTTTTCTTTAGAAAATAGAAATTATAAAATTAGTCCGTGCAGAAGTCGTGCAGAAAAAACACTCATTTGCAATACACTTTGCAATACACTTTTTGAGAAAGTCCCAGATATAAAGAGTCTTAGACCAAACACCGAGACACAGAAGTCTCATCGGCAAGGGCGGGCAATTGTTCGCCCTTGTTTGTTATTATACCTGCGAGCCAGTAATTAGAAAAAATTTTGCTCATTTCTTAATATGATGAAAAAGGCAAATGAAAAAATCAAAATCAAAAATGATTTTTATACAAATATATTAATCAAAACATTAGTTTCAGTGAAAAAAAAAAATTACATTAATCTTTTATATATAATTTTATAAAAATTGAATTTTCAATCACACACCTTTTTTGTTAATAAATTTCCTATCCAAGATTACAATAATATTTTTTTGATTGCTTGCAATTATAAGTTTTTGTTATATTCTTCAGGTTACTGAGATTAAGTTGATATTTTGATTTTAATTACAATATTCTATTATGTCAGCGCCAATTTCAATATTAAATATGAAGAAAGAATAATATGAAGACAGGAAAAGTTAAATGGTTTAGTTCTACCAAGGGTTACGGATTCATCACACCTGACGAAGGTGAAAAAGATGTTTTCGTTCACTACACTGCTCTCGAAAAATCTGGTGTTAGCTCTTTATCTGAAGGTCAGAAGCTAAGTTACGAGGTCGAAGAGAACAACGGTAAGTTCTCTGCTGTTAATTTAAAATTATCTGAATAACTAAATTTTAATACTGCCAGCCTAACACAAAACTGAAACTATCAGCCATCTGGATACCATTGTAGTCTCTGTAAATGGGGATTAAAAATTCAGCAGCAAGCCTATTGTTTTTAAAATAGGTATTGTCGTTAATAAAGTTAAACCCTAAACCCAGGTTTACTTTGTTAAAACCCTGATTCTTTGAATCCATTGCAGGACTCATTCTCTTATTCATTTCATTATCAAAGCCTTTCATTTCTCCCTTATATTGATAGTTAATCCTTAAGGAACCACTTAAATATTGAAAAAACCTATACGAAACCCAAAGATTAAAACCAATATCCTCTCCGTATTTATAACCATTGTCATTTTTTCGAGAAACGGGTAATTTAAACAAAAACTGTTCTCCAACCTTAAGTTTTCCAAATTCATTAAGATTATTCAATAAAAGGAAGGTATCATAGGTTCCTGTCCCGTTCTGCATTGTATATCCAAGTCTCGCATCACTTGACATAGGTGTCACATCTCTTTTATTAATACTACCTGTTGGGATACTTACACCCAAACCAACGTGGTTTTTCCATTCTTTTTTATCTTGAATTTTAGAAAGAAATGTAAGTCTCATATCACCAAATCCAGAGGAATTCACATCAAACTTTTTTCCTCCCGCCATTGGCATTCTTTGAAGTGTCATTTCTTTGTTATGATAACTTCCCATTAACATTAACGTAAGATAATCTGATGGAGCATACATTGCTCCAAACATATGCATATCCATTGACATTGAGTCAGGGGCGTTCATGTAAGTTCCGGAACTATTACTAGCACCATTTGGTGATGACATTGAATGAACCTTACTTATTTTATTATTACCCTGAAATAGGTTTTTCATATCCATCTTCATAAAGCGATATGAGAACATATACTCATTTTGCTTATGAACATGGTCTCCCATAATAGATATGGGACCGTGGGAATCAGCAAATATTTTTTCATCTGCTGATAGGCTTTTAAAATTAATAGTTATTATTATGATTAAAAGAATAATCATTAAAACCTCCTAGTTGTTTAAATTAGTATTTTTTAAATCAGGAAAGAAATAGGAGGCGAGGTTGTTCGGGGGAAAATTGTTAAATGAAAATAACTATAACTTTTTATAAGTTGAATATTTAATTTAGATATGTCATCAAAATTATTTTTTTCAGGATCCAACCAGATATCATCAATCACACTCTGAGAAATACAGTGATAATCACAATTTAAGTTTTTTTCAGATTCTTTATCTTGTGAACAAATATTACTATCATTATTATGTTCAAAAGAGGCAGCAACGCTTATCTCTAATGTAATTAAGTAGACTAAGCACAATAAAACTCTAAATAACATAAATAATCAATATCACGAATCAACTTTAAATTCATCTATGTTTTTTTAAGTTATTTAATTTGTTTCCCTAATAATGTTATGGGTTTTGTATAAGAATCTATTATTTTATCGAATTTTTTATCCATGGAGAACCTGTAATCTTCTTTTGGAATAGCTAAAGTATTTAATGTTGCGAGTTCACCATAATAATTATTGTCGTTTAAAAAATAATTAGATTCGTTAAAAGCTTTTGAGTATACCCAATATGGATTATAATCATTTTTAAGTAAAAATTTGTTTATTTTATTGGGATATTTTTGGTGATTTTCAATCCACAAAATTGGCCTAAATTTTTTTAAAAAATTTATACCTCCTGTTAAAACATCTAACTCCATAAGCTCAACATCTATTTTAACAAAATCACACTTTTTAATTTCAGTTAATTTATCAAGATATGTAATCTTAACTTTATACTTTTTATCCTTAATATTTTTTGTAAAAGAACTACTCTCATATTTAAAGCTTACACCACCAAAATTTCCAACTTTTGAATAATCAATATCATTTAATTCTAGTACTTCTTCTTTTTTGCCAACACCAACGTTTAAAACCCTGACATTCTTAAGCTTATTCTTATTAACATTATCTTGTAAAATCTCATAAATTAATTTTTGTGGTTCAAAAGCATATACCTCACCACGTTCTCCAACTTTTTTCGCAAAAGGAACTGTAAAAGCACCAATATTTGCACCTATATCAAAAACTACATCGTCTTTCATAATGAACTTAGACATAAGTGACAATTCAATTTCTGAAAACTCACCATACTCTCTCATAGAAAGGCCTATATATTTGTCAAACTGACAAAAACTAAAAACTCCATGCTTTCCCTTAACTTCACCAATATATTTTACAAGATTATTCATAAAGATTTTTCTTAAAGTTTTTTGTTAGTATCCAGAGAACTCTTTATTCAACATCATCCCAATAAGTCTTGAAATTGAATGAGCATAGTTATCACGTGGAAATTTATGCTCAAATTTATCAATTCTATTATTTAATTCATTAAGATTAGTATTGTGATACATCAATTTCTTAAAAAATAAAAAAACCTCATTTTCTCTATTATTGTGAACACCTGACTTAGTAGTTTTAAAATTAGAGAAGCTTATAAAAGGAAAAAAACATAACGACTTAATCAAACCGTTCTTTGTTAATTTCTGAAAAAATAAATCTGGCATATAATTAACACTACCTTCAATATTTTTTTCATAAATCTCAAGTAGCTTTTTTTTTGAATTTTTATTTATTATGTAGGAATTTGCACAAAAAAATCTAAACTTTGTTAAATCAATTAGAATACTTTTTTCCTTAGAGGTTTTTTTTTTTATAATCGAACAAAAAAAGCATATTACTGATATCACCGATACCAACATCAGTAAAAATTATATCCCAATCATATGCATCAATATTTGTTTTATTAAGCGAATTAAAAGTATGTTTATCAAGATATGTATCATCTTCACATACCCAAAGATGACTGTTACTTTTTAGTTGTTGTTTGAGTAGTTCATAATGGCTTAAGAAAATTGATCTTTCTAGAGGTAATAAATTACTTTTTAAATTTCTGACTTTTTCATTTTTAGGGGTTATTGCGCAAAATCTTTTAAAAATATGATTTTTATTCAAGATGTATTTATTGTTTTTTTCGAATTCTTTTTTTCTTCTTACATCTGATTTTACGTTTATATAAAATTTTTCCATATTACTTAAATCTTTTCAATTATTTGCCAGGCTCTCTCATGTCCATTTAAAAAATTTTTTGGTAGTTATGGATGTTAACCAAGTAAGACCTATGGTGTATTGATCAATTTGGCAATAACTAAAGATTCCATGGTTTTCTTTAACGTCATCAATATATTTTGCAAAAATATTCATATAGATCTTTTTGCAAACACCATGCCTATATAAATTATTTTGCTTATATTGTAATCAAGTTATTCACTTTAGATGTTTTTCGTAAAAAAATTTACCATTTCGATAAATGTCAATTCTCTCTACTTCACCATTTTCATCGTAGTATGTCCAATTAGAACTCGGTTTATCATTCTTGTAATTTACTTCTGAACTTATTTGTCCATTCTTATGAAACATCTGAAATAAGCCATCTTTAATTTTGCCATCTATATAACTTAATTTCCAATATACTGATCCATCATCATGAAACTCAAACCAATCACCAGTTTTTTTTCCTTCAAAAAACTGTCCTTTCATTGAAATTTCACCATTTTCATGAAATGTTTTAAAATCACCATGTTGTTTACCGTTTTTAAAATGATCAATTAGAGAAACAGAACCTGATTCATGAAAGTTTTTCAATATTCCTGTAAAAGGTTTATCATCAGTCTTAGTGTAAAAAGTATTTCCTCTTTTTGTTAGTTCATTCCAAGAATTAATTTCAACATTAGAATGCACAGAAAAAGAAATTAAAAAAAATATAAAAATAATACTTAATTTTATCTTGTCACAAATCATTATTTTAACTTTTTATAAAGTACGAAAACGAGGAGCCACATCCCCACAACAACTAAAATCTCAACTAGAGTCATTTTAGTATAGTAACTTATAATCTAAATAAGACAATATTTTGAGAAAACAAACAAGTAATCTAAAGCTAAATAAATTTACTTAAAAGAATACTTTTTTTACTAGTAAAATAGTTTAAGCATAAACATGAAACTTCTTCCAGGCAATTGTACTTGTGCTTTTTTCGCCTCTAGATGACTTCTTCCAACAACATCAAGTAAATTTGAAGCTGTAAACATTAAATGACCTGAAAGATCAGAATAGTTAAAGTCTCGTGTTAAATCAAAATCTAATCTTGAGTGCCCTCCAGTTCTAGTTTGAAACGGTCCTATAAATTCTTTATCAAAATAATGATAGTAAGCTAGATTTGCATCCCAATCTTCGTTCATAGCCCTAATGCCAACGTTCATCTTTGTTTGAGGGATTCTTGATAAAGCTTTATCATTAGAATTTCGGTAACCTTTCAAGAAATCAATCATAACATTTGAAATGATATCAAAGTCATTGATTTTTGCTAAAGCATACTGACCACTGACTTCTAAACCAGTGAATAGAGCATTGTATTGCGAAAAATTAACATTGTTCATATCTTCGCCCTCTACTTCTGTTGTATTTCCATCTCTATCTGCTGCAATAAAATCATCAATATAATTATAGTATGTTTCAATTTTTAGGGTATCAAGACCATCGTTATAACTATATCCTAGAGAAAAATTATAAGAGGTTTCGACATCCATATTAGAATCCCCGACTTCAAATTGCTCTAGTGCATGGTGTGGACCATTAGCAAATAACTCAACTGCATTTGGTGCTCTCTCAGTAAAATCAAAACCACCAAAAACAGTGTTATTAGTAAAAATTTCTTTTTTAATTGTTGAAGAAAATGCACCAGGAAAAAATCCTTTTTCCATGCTAGTATTTTTTAAATTTACTGATTCTACACGACCTCCGACATCCAAATCAAACAAATCAAAATTAAAGCTTTCAAGAGCAAATAATCCAAAACTAGATGTTCTTGTATGTACTAAATGACTTTCCTCTTGTCCTAAAGCCCCCTGATCGTAATTTTGAAAGTGGAACCCAATCAACCCTTGGCTGTTAGTATCAATGATTGAATTGTGATTGAGAGAGGTTTTAATTTCATATAAATCACTGAAAAAATTAATGTTGTGGTTATTTCCAGAGCCGGTTCTTTCAGAATGATTATATTCAGATATTGCTCCTTGTAAGTTAAACTTATTAATGTAGGTACTGTTAAGTGAAAATGAGGACTGAAAATTAACTGTATTCTTGGTTGGGTTTAGAGAAGTCATGTTCTCTTCACCTTCAGGACCAGGATTACCGTAAACAGCTTCAAGCTTATCAAAAGAAAACCCAATATAATTCTCACCATCATTGTATGTTAAGCCAACACCCCCAGATGCCATAAATTTTGAGGAATTTGGTTGTTTATCTGAGGTATTTGCTAAATCATAAGGACCTGAACTTAGTCCACTACCAGCTAGTCTAACAGTAAAGTTTCCGATTGAATGGCCAGCTTTGAGACTTCCTTTAAGTTCACCACCAGATGTAGTGTATCCAAAATTTGCCTCTACATTTTTGTCACTTACAATTTTGTCCGTAGCTATAAGAGGATTTATTATATTAACAACACCTGCAAATCCGTTATTACCGTATAATAATGTTCCAGGACCTTTAATAATTTCAATTTTGTCAATCAGCAATGGATCATAACCAACTATGTGATCCTCACCAAATTCAGAAACATCTGTTGTGCTACTACTATTCTGAAGAATTTTAACTCTTGAATTGGCCATGCCTCTTATTATTGGGCGTGAAGCATTTCCAAGTCCAGTTGAAGAGATACCAGGTAAATCCCGTAACATATCACCGACGGAGTATTTTCTATTTTTTTCAATGTCATGACCTTCAAATAATATATTTCCTCTTTCAGCCTCAAAATCTTTTGTAGGTTTAATTTTAGAAGTTACAAATACGTCTGGTGCAACAAAAATTGACTCTAATTTTTCTGCCTTTGCTATACTAGAAATCAATATTAAAACTGAAAAAAGTGAAATTTTTTTTATCAATAAAAATCCTTGGCCTAAATATTAAGGTAATGTTATAATATAACATCTTAATTAAATCAAGATTTATTTTACTGGATAGAATAACTGTTGGTTTTCAAGCTTGTAGGAAGAAATTAACTGCGATGTTTCTGGGGAAATTAACCAATTAATAAAAATATTTGCTTTTTCAAATTTTACATCTGGACATTTTTTGGGACTTACTGGAATGACACCATAATAGTTATACAAAAGTGGCTCATTCTCGACCAAAATCACGTGGTTTTTTTTATTCTTAAAACTTAGCCAAGTTGACCTATCAGATAAAATATACGCTTCTTTATTAACGGCAATATTTATTGCACCACCCATACTTTGTCCAACTGATAAATACCATTTGTCTTTTCTTGGGTTTGGTTTAATGCCAGATGAACTCCAGAGTAAAACTTCTTTTTTATGTGTTCCGCTATCATCACCTCTTGATATGAAGTTAAACTTGTTGTTACTTATAGATTTTAGTGCACTAATTATTGAATGGCTTCCTCTAACTTTCCCTGGATCAAAATCTGGACCGATTAAAACAAAATCATTATACATAAATTCTTTCCTCCAAACTCCATATCCCTCCTCTAAAAATTTCTCCTCTGACTCTTTATGATGAGCAATAAGAACATCGGCATCACACCTTTCAGCATTTTTTATTGCTTGACCAGTACCTACAGCGACTACCCTAACGTCAATTCGTGTTTTTTTAAAAAAATTAGGCAGTATGAAATCGTAAAGTCCTGAATCTCTTGCAGATGTGGTTGATTGCAAAATAATAAAATCTTTACAAAACAGTTGATTATGCGAAATTAAAAATAAGAGAAAAAATTTTAAAAAGAATATTTTCTTCATTATTACTATGAATCATTACGTTCTTAACTTTTCAACTAAAAAAATTAAAATAAGCTTTAGCTTGTTATACATAATAATATTTTTTTTTCTAAGCTACAGGAATTGCTTCAGTTTTGAAGTCGAAGAAGTTGTTGATGGATTATTTGTACATTTTGGAAAACAGGAGGATTCTAACACTGTAAATAAAGGTGACATTGCCAATATTGGCTTTATTATTGGCTCTAAGTCAATTGCAGTTATTGATACTGGGGGTACACCTGAGATAGGTAAAAGTCTTAAAAAAAAAATTAAAGAAATCTCCAAACTACCTATATCACATATAATAATTACACATTCACACCCGGATCATTTCTTTGGAACCCAAGAATTAATAAATAATAAGACTATAGTACTTGGTCATGAAAAGCTTGAAAGAGCCCTAATCAACAATTTTGAATTTTACAAAAACCTTCAGTTTAATTTGATCAAACAAGAAAGCATAAAACAAGCTAAGTTAATTGTTCCCAATAAAACCGTAAAGGTTGGTTCGATTGAAACTATTGATATTGGTAATAGAGAAATTGAAATTCAAGCATGGAAAAGTGGTCACACCGACAATGATTTATCAATCTATGATAAAAAAACTAAATTCTTCTGGTCAGAGAACATATTTATTCAGAGAATACCATCAATTCGAGCTAGTATTAAAGGCTGGAAGTCTAATCTAGATGAAACTCTTAAAATGGACATTGATACCATCATTCCTGGTCATGGTCCTTTAAAAAAAAAGAATGAAGCCATTAAGCCAATGACGAATTATTTTGATAGGTTAATAAAAGAAGTAAGAAAATTTCATAAAACCGGCAAAACCCTCAAAGAAACCCAAAACAGGGCGGCTCCAAAAAACAAAGAAAAATGGTTGCTATTTGATTCTTATCATAATTCAAATATTACAAAAACCTATACAGAACTGGAGTGGGAATAAAACTAAACAAAATTAAAACATAGTCGATTAGAAAATTATGTTTCCAATAATTTTTAAATTCTTCGTTTATTTCAATATAATTTTTATAATTGCTGTAACAATTTTTTTAATTTTTTCTAAAAAGAACGAGCCAAAGGTCTTTCCTGATAAATTTAGTAAAAAATATCTATTAAAATACCCAAGAATATAAAAAAAATATTGTCTATTTAGTGTCTTAATATTAAATTGATTAATATGAAAAACAGTAATCAGTTAGAACAAATAAAACTTCTTGAAGCAAAAATTGATAGGCTTCAAAGATCCATTACTAAACTAGAAAAAAAACTTACTGATCATATAGCCTTTATTGACAGAGTATATGAACCACTTAGAAACCCCATTTCTAAAATCAAAAACTTTTTTGGCTAATTTTTATAATTGACACCATGATCATTTTTATTATAAAGGTATTATTTTCGGCCGTTGTAATTTCTTTTGCCAGTTGGCTTTCTATTAAAAAGCCAATTCTTGCAGGCTTTATAATTGCTTTACCCCTGCTCAGTATATTATCAATTGCATTTTCTTATGCTGAGCATAAGAACTTAGACAAAACCATCTTGTTTGCTAAAAGTATTGTTGTTGGAATACCGGCCTCGCTTACATTTTTTTTGCCCTTTTTTTTTGCTAAGACTCTTGGTTTAAATTTCGTAACTACATACGGACTTGCTTTATTTTTTTTAGTGATAGGTTTTATTGCTCATAAATTTATTATGAACTATTTTTAGTTAATGTACGAATTTTTTAGAATTTTTAGAATTTTTATTTTTATATTACTAACTATTTTCACACTCATATTCATTTTTCGTTAACTCTAGGATATTATTAATGTGGGTTTTAAGAAAAAAATTTCATGAACAAAATTTTTATCGATTACGGAGAAAGAATAAATACTGCTATTTTAGGAGTGATTAAAGACATTCTGAAAGATCTTGAAGAATCAAAAATATCATCCAATCATTGTTTTTACATTACATTTAAAACAAAAAACTCTAAAGTAGAAATTCCAAAGCACCTTCTTAAAGAATATCCTAGTGAAATGACAATTGTGCTTCAAAATCAATATTGGAACCTATCTGTAAAGAAAAATAGCTTTTCTGTCGCACTTTCTTTTAATAAAAAAAAGGAAACATTAATTATTCCATTCAATGCTATTACAAAGTTTTATGACCCTTTTGTCAAATTTAGTATTCAACTTGAATTAAAAGAAGAAAAAGGTACAACCGATAATGAAAAGAAAGTTAAAAAATCAAAAACAACTAAAATTATTGCTTTAGATGACTTTAGAAAAAAAAATGACTGATTATAGAACTGAAAGGGATAGTATTGGGCAAGTAAAAGTTCCAAAGCAAAAATATTGGGGGGCTCAGACTCAACGAAGCCTGGAAAATTTTAAAATTGGTTCTGATAAAATTCCAATATTTTTTATAAAATCTTTTGCAATGCAAAAAAAAGCGGCAGCTATCAGTAACATGGCTCTAGAAAATCTTGATAATAAATTAGGCCAGGAAATAATTAAAGTTTGCGATGAAATCATGGAGGGAAAACTTGATGATCATTTTCCTCTCTCAGTTTGGCAAACTGGTTCAGGAACCCAAACAAATATGAATCTTAATGAAGTTATAGCTAATAAAGCAAACCAAAATTTAGGGAAAAATCTTGGTGAATATTTTCCAATCCACCCCAATGATCATTGTAATCTGGGTCAATCCTCTAACGACTCATTTCCCACGGCGATGCACATATCTATAATTAAGATAACTACTGAGGAGCTTTTTCCAGCAATTAGCAATCTTATGAAAACACTAGAAAAAAAAATTAGAGAATTCAAAAATATTATTAAGGTAGGAAGAACACACCTACAAGATGCAACACCAATAACAATTGACCAGGAATTTGGTGGTTATTTAAATCAAATAAAAAATGCTTTTAAAAGAATTAAAATTGCATACGAAGAACTTCTTTATCTTGCACAAGGTGGAACTGCAGTTGGCACAGGAATTAATACATCAACAAAGTTTATTAAGGGGTTCATTAAAGCAATTCAAATTATAACCAATTTACCTTTTAAAGAGTCAAAAAATAAATTTGAGGCTATTTCATCTCATGAACCTATAATTTTTTTTTCCAGTTCAATAAATACTCTTGTAATAGCATGTTATAAAATTTCTAATGACATAAGGCTTCTTGCTTCAGGACCAAGGTGTGGGATAGGTGAACTTATTTTGCCCTCAAATGAACCTGGTTCCTCAATAATGCCGGGGAAAATAAATCCAACCCAATGTGAAGCTATGGCTCAAGTTTGCCTTCATCTTATGGGGTTGTACAATTCGAACGTTTTTGCAGGAAGTCAGGGTCATTTTCAATTAAATGCCAATAAAACTGTTTTATTATTTAACACTCTTCGTATTATTGAGCTTTTATCTGATGCAATTAACTCATTTAGTAAAAATTGTTTAAACAATATCGTAGCAAATAAAAAGAAAATTGATGAAAATTTAGAAAAATCATTAATGCTCGTTACTGCTCTTAATCCAAAAATTGGTTATACAAAAGCATCAGAAGTTGCAAAAAAAGCTTTCACAGAGAATATTACTTTAAAAGATGCTGCTATTAAACTTAATTATTTAGATTCCAAAGAATTTGATTTGATAGTTGATCCAAAGAAAATGATTAAAGGCGATTAATTACTGAAGAGATCAATAATCTTATTTGGATCAAATTCTTTTTTTAAATTTTTTTTGAAAAAATCATTTATTACATCCGGATCGACAACAATAGATTTTTTTTCTTTTAAAATTTTCTTAACACCTTCATTAAAGATTTTTTGTTTTAATTCACTTAAATCATAAGAAACTTCTGGACTTGCTGATGCCCCTACCATGCTAATCCCAACAGCAGGTAAATCTTTGTATTTTGTAGTTTTAAAATATGCCTTTGAATCTAAAGTCATATTATCTTTCAATATATTAAGTTTACCATTAGTGTTTAAAGTTAAATTTTTATGAAATGCTTTCAAAGGTATTATAAAAAAATAACCATTTTTAATTTTAAATTTAAGTGTGAGCTTTTCAAATTTTGATTCTTTACCAAAGTTTTTCTTATTTATTATTTTTATCAAACTTGGAAATCCATCTATCTTATCAACTGTCTTAGCAATTTGAGCAAAATCCACACCACTTACTTTTATTTTTCCAGTTGTACAATTTCCTTTTGAAATTATAGATTTAATTATTTTTTCAAAATCATTATTAGAAATAGTTCCCTTATAGTTAATTGCGCAATCCGCAAGACCATCAAATAAATCAATTTTTGATAACCCAAAATATTCTTTCCGTATTAAAAGTTTTTTTATATTAGTTCTTCCAGAAAATTTTTTATTTTTTAAAAAGAAATCTAAATCACTACTTATGTTTGAATTGTTAAAATTAGCTTTTAAAGCATTAATTTTTAAAACATTATTTACAAGCCTTAAATTGAACTCAGTTGAATCTAATAAAACTTTATTTATTTTTATTTTATCTATTGTAAAATTTAAATTTATTTCATTACCTGCAATTGGAACGTTCACTAACTTCATACTTGGATTAAAAAAAGAACTTAAATTCCCGAATAAACTAAAGATTTCATTCGCATTAACAAAGTTACTTTTACCATGTCCATTTATTAAAAAATATTTTCCAAAAAAATTTAAGTCACCTCTATATTGAATAATATTCCCATCGTTAATTTTTTGCTGAACAATAAAATCAAATGATTTGTCTTTCTCAACTATATCAAAAATCACCTTGGAAGCTAATTTTGGAAACTCAAAGTCACCTTTAACCTTAAAATCAGACTCACTTTTAAATATGAAATTAACATTTTTCAGGCCATTTTCTGGGAAATTAATCCTACCCTGGCTAATTTTTATTACATCAAAATTTTTAAGTTTTGATTTAAAGCTTGTTATGAAACTTTCATCTGAATTTTTTACAAAAATAAGGTTTTTAGATCTTGTGATTTTATCAGTTTTATTAAAGTTAATAATTGGTGAGAAAACTTCGAGGGACTCAACCTCTGGTTTTAAATTAATAATTGATGCCCAGGTGGCGACCAAGTTTATTTTATCAGCAATTAACTCAATGTTGCTTTTATCATCTACGTACTTAATTGAAAAAATTTTTAATGTTGGTTTAGGAAAAAAATTTATGCTGATATCTTTATCGAATGTTAAGTTAACTTCAAAATCATTTATAAGCTTATCCTCAACTAAAGTAGCTATTTTTTGTTTATCAACAAAGAATGGTAAAATGGCAACAAGAATTAAAAGGATAGTAAAGAAAAAAAAAGAAAATTTCAAAAATCTAGGCACTGTTAATTAGATTTGAGGTATCTTGGTCGATGAGGCCCTGATAAAATTATAAATTGCTCTTTGTTCGATTCATTTCTAAAAGACAAAAATGATGGGGACTGGTTTTGATTTTTCCATAGATCATAAACTTGAAAGGCTTGATTTGCATGTCTTTTACCTTTAAACCATTCATCATCTGCAATGACGGCAGCTGCTGCTCCTCCCAAATGTTTGACATCTAAAAAAGTATCTATTGAAATAGCATCTTTTATAGAGGCACTCATTTCTAGAACTCTTTGTTTAAAAATTGTGAAAGATTGATTATAGTCTTTCCTATCAAAAGTTCCTGTCGGTTTATTAAGTGATAATTGATCTTTTCTGACCCAACCAACAAGCCCTGTTATTTCATCAAGAACATTTGACCACTCTCCTTCTTCACCCTTAAATACAAATTCTTTTCCAATCTCGATAGGGTAGATTATGGGAGACTTTTCAGAGGGTTGAATATACATATTAGCTAACTCTTTGACTGAAAAAACCTTTTCACTAGCAGAGAGTGAATTAAAAAAGAGAATTGTAGATAGAATTAAAGTTTTAATGTACATAATGTTTAAATTTGATTTATTATTTAAAAAGCATTAAAAATGTTATGTCAACCAAATATATCACATAGATACAAATCCCTTAATTTTGATTTAAGAAAAAAAAAAATTTCTTTTTTAATTTTTCATTACACTGAAACTAGAGATTTAGCCAAGGCAATAAAACTTTTAACTGATAAACAAAGAAGAGTCAGTTGCCATTATATAATTGACACTAATGGGTCAATATACAACTTAGTAGATGAAAAAAAAAGAGCCTGGCACGCCGGTGAATCTATGTGGAAAAGGTCTAAAGATATTAATAGTAGATCCATTGGAATTGAAATTGTTTACCCAGGTGAGGTTTTAGGAAAAAAATACAAAAAAGAACAAATAGAATCACTAATTAAACTGAGTTTATGTCTGAAAAAAAAATATAAGATTTTTAACCAAAATATTCTTGGACATAGTGATGTTGCTCCCAAGAGAAAAATTGACCCAGGAATTTATTTTCCATGGGAAGCTTTAAGTAAAAATTCGATTGGTTTGTGGGCAAAAAATAGATCAGATAATTCAAAACTTGATAAAGAAAGTTTAAAGTTTTTTCTAAAAAATTTAAAAAAACTTGGTTATCCTTATTTAAAACTTAACAACACTCCAAACTTAAATACGTTTGTAATTGAAAGTTTTCACCGTCACCATCTACCTAATATGGTTAAATCAAAACCTAATCATACAAGTCTCAACAAAACAATTGATCTGCTTAAAAAAGTTATTGACTAATAAGAAAAAAAAAATTCTTATATTATTACTAGACGGTTGTATGGTCACCTTTTAAAGGAGGAAAGTCCGGACTCACCAGAACACCAAAGCCGGTTAATCGCCGGCGGGGGAAACCCTAGGGAAAGTGCAACAGAAAAAAAACCGCCATGAAAAATGGTAAGGGTGAAAAGGTGGAGTAAAAGCCCACCGCTTTTATGGTAACATAAATGGCATTGTAAACCCCTTTGGGAGCAAGTCCAAAAAAGCTTAGTCTTTTAGACAAGTGTGGTTCTGCACTTAGCATGGTAGGACGCTAGAGTTAACTGGTAACAGTTATCCAAGATTAATGACCATAACTTCTACAAAACGTAGATTTACAGAATCCGGCTTACAGACCGTCTAGTATTTTTTTTTTGACTTGATAAGTGTCATAATATACCATATTATCCCATATAATCCCATATAGGTGATTTATGGCTTTATTTTTATCTACCATAATAAATAGAATGGATTCTAAATCCAGGGTTTCTGTTCCCTCAACTTTTAGAAATTCATTAAAAAATCAATCTTTTAAAGGAATTATTGCTTTTCCTTCCTACAACGACAGGTCAATTGATGCTTGCGGAATACAAAGGATGGAAAATATATCTAACAGCTTAGATAGTGAAAACTATTCTCGTGAAGAGTTTGATTTAATATCTATGTATTTTGGTGAAGCCGAACAATTACCTTTTGACAAAGATGGAAGAGTAATTCTTCCAAAAAAACTAATCAATCATGCCGAAATTGACAAAAATGTTATGTTTGTCGGACTTGGTCCAACTTTTCAGTTGTGGAATCCTGAATCATATGAAAAGAAAAAAATTAATATGATTAAAAATGCTCAGGAAAAAAAAATTAACCCTCGTCTAAGGCCCATACCAAAAGGAACGTAATAAGGAGAATAATATGACACTTCATCTTCAAATGCCATCTCAAGTAAATAACATGTCACCAAGAATCCTTGTTGTAGGAGTTGGAGGAGCTGGTGGTAATATAATAAATAGTATGAAAGAATCAGGTGTAGAAGGGGTTGAATTTCTAAATGTTAACACTGATAGTCAACAATTAAAACATTCAAAGGTAGAAAAAACTCTTCAATTAGGACCTTCATGTACTATGGGGCTTGGTGCTGGTGCTGACCCAGAGATGGGAAAAAAGTCAGCCGACGAAGTTGCCGGTGAGATTGAAGATTACCTAGAAGGTGCACACATGGTCTTTCTTACCGCAGGCATGGGTGGAGGAACCGGAACTGGAGCAACACCTGTTGTTGCAAGAATTGCAAAAGATTTAGGTATTTTAACTGTTGGTGTAGTAACCAAACCTTTTGAAATGGAAGGAAAAAGAAAAATAAAAAGAGCTAGGGATGGTATAATGGAGTTACAAAAATATGTTGATAATCTAATTGTTATTCCAAATCAAAATATTTTTCATCTAGCTAAACCTCAAACCTCTTTCGTAGAATCATTGCAATTTGCTGATAACGTTCTGATAGATGGTGTAAAAAGTATTATAGATTTAATGGTTAATCCAGGAATAATGAATCACGATTTTGCTGATGTTAGGGCTATAATGAGTGAAACAGGAAAAGTTCACCTAGGAACAGGGGTTTCTGAGGGAGAAAATAGAGTAATGGAAGCTACTGAAATGGCAATTTCAAATCCACTTTTAGAAAATAATAGTATGAAGGGTGCAAGGGGAGTCCTCATAAACGTTACATGCAGTGATGACACATCTTTACATGACATTGACTTAGCTATAAACAGAGTTCAAGAAGAATCAGATGATGAAGCCAACATTATTTGGGGAGTACAAAAAGATGAAGATTTTGATGGTAAATTTAAAATATCTGTAATTTCAACTGGAATTGACTGCGAAAATTACTACCAAAACATGGTTGAAAAATCTAACGTAAAAAATCTCAGACATTTAGAAGACTCTTTAGAAAAAAAAATAGATGACAAAGACGAACAAAATACTGTTTTGCAGTCTCAAGAAACAATTCAATCAAGTTTTTTTGTAGACCTTCAGGACACTTCGAAGAAAATAGAAGAAAATGATCTTAAAATTGAAAAAAAATTAGAAAATACTCCTCAAGAAAAAAAATCAATTTTTTCAAAAATTTTTGGATTAAAATATAATGTGAAAAATGAAAGTAACACAACAAACGAAGATCAGAATATTTCAGATACAAATAACAATCTAGAAGATAAAGAAAAAGATACATTACAAAATCTATCCAATCAAAGTATTGAAGAAATTAAATCTGAGTCTGAATTTGATATGATTGATGATTACAATCATTATGACGGAGAAACGGAGTCGGAACGTAAAGAGGATGACCTATTGCAAATACCAGCATTCTTGAGAAGACAAGCTAACTAAAAATGTGTTCAAAATTAAAACATCATCCGGTAATGGTTGATGAAGTTTTATCTTATTTGGCTCCAGATAAATCTAAAACATACGTTGATTGCACATTTGGACAAGGTGGGTATTGTAGAAAAATATTAGAAAACACTGAATGCAATATAATTGCTATTGATAGAGATAAAGATGCAAAAAAATATGCTGAGTTACTAAAAAAAAAATACCCTAAAAATTTTATTTTTAACATCAATAACTTTAGCAGATTAGATTATGTTTTAAAAAAAAATGATATAAAAAAAATTGACGGTTTAATTTTTGATTTAGGTATTTCCAATACTCAACTTAATAATCCGGACCGAGGTTTTTCATTCTCTAATAATGGTCCACTTGACATGAGAATGGATGTTGAGAGTTTAAATTTAACTGCAAAAAAAATTATTAATGAATTTGACCAACATAATTTAAGTGATATTTTTTATTATTATGGTGAAGAAAGAAACTCAAAAAAGATTGCTAAGAAAATTATTGAATTTAGAAAAAAAAAAAAGATTTCAACCACATTTGAATTAGTTGAATTAATCAAAAAGGTAAATAGTTATAAAAAAAAGCACCCTGCCACAAGAGTGTTTCAGGCCCTAAGAATTTATATAAATGATGAGTTGAATGAACTAGATATAACTTTAAAAAAAAGTCTTCTATTTCTAAAAAAAAGGGGGAAAATTATTACAGTAGCATTCCATTCGTTAGAGGATAAAGTAATAAAAAATTTTTTTTTAAGAAACAAAGAATTTTTAAAAATTTTAACAAAAAAACCTATAATCCCAAATGAAACGGAAATAAAAATCAACCCAAGATCTAGGTCAGCTAGAATGAGAGTAGCAGAAATCTTATGAAATTAATTTTTTTTATAAATATAATAATTTTAACTGTTATCACAATTACAATTAAATTATCTTTGATTAATCAAGAGAATGAAGTCAAAATTCTCACACAAAAAATAAGTAAAATTGAGAACGAGATAGAAAAGCTTGAAATTGATTTTGCTTATATTTCAAGTCCCAAAAAATTAAAAGAAATTAATCATGAAGAGTTTAGATTAAATCCTATTCAACAAGAAGATTGGATTATTCTAGAAAATAAATAATGCAACCAACAGATAAATATATTTATGAAAACGTTTTTCCATCAAGGAACAAAAACCTTTCTACAAATTTAAAATTTAAAGATGAAAATGATTTATTTAATTTAGAAAAAAAAAAAGACCTAGTTCAACATGCAAAGAAGATAAATAAGTATGTTTTAACATTAATATTATTTTTTTTTTGTTTAATTATTTTTAATCTTCAAAAATTTTTTGTTAGTAATGAGAGTTTTAATTCATTTTCAAAATCAACAAAAAAAGAAAGAGGTAAGATTTTTGATAGAAATGGTGAATTAATTGCAACTAATATTGACACAAAAGATTTTTATATAGATCCTAGAAAAATCTTAGACAAAAATGATTTAAAAAAAAAGCTTCAAAATATTTTCCCTTATAAAAAGGAAAATTACTTTGAAAATATTTTTAAAAAAAAGCAATACATCAAAATAAAACCCTTCATAACAATTAATGAAGAAAAGCAATTGAAGAGAATTGGAGACCCAAGTATAAACTTTCACAAATCGAGTAAGAGAATTTACTTACAACATAGCCTTTTTTCTCATCTAACCGGCTTTAAATCATTAGAACTTAAAAGTAAAATCGAGAGAAACTTAGATGAGCATTTAAAGGAAGGAACTGATATATCATTAACTTTAGATTTAAGAGTTCAACATAAAGTTCATGAGGAATTATCTAAAAGTCTAAAACTCTATAACGCTAATTCTGCAGTAGCAATTGTAATGAATGTTAACAATGGCGAAATCATTTCATTAGTCTCTCTTCCAGATTTCAACCCCAATCATCCAGAGGATATTCAAGCTTTTAGTGAAAATAATCTAGCATTTGAGGCAAGATACGAGATGGGTTCTACACTTAAAATTTTTAATGCAGCTTTAGTATATGAAAATAACTCAGAACTTGAAAAAAAAAAATTTTTAATAAAAAATGGTTATCAAATCACTAAAGATAAGCTGATAATTGATGAACACATTAAAAAAGGTGAACTTAATTTTAAGGAAGTTTTTACACAATCATCCAATGTTGGAAGTATCAATATAGTTGAAGAACTAGGAATAGAAAAACAAAAGGAATTATTTCAAAAGTTAGGCATAAATAATCAAATTTCGCTTTACGGCCTCAATGTTGTAAAAAATAAATTACCTAAAAATTGGGATTCACAAGCCTCTAAATTTATAAGTTATGGTTATGGAATGTCAATTTCACCAATAAGTCTGGTAACATCCTATGCTGCTCTGGTTAATGGGGGTTACAAAATTAAACCAAAAGTTAACCTCAACGAAAATTATTCAAAAGAAAAGATTTTAAAAGATACCACTTCAAAGAAAATAAACTTACTACTTAGTGAGATTGTAAAAAATGGTACAGCTAAAAAGGCTAACGTTGAAGGAATAAAGGCTGGAGGAAAAACAGGGACTTCAAAAAAACTAGAAAATGGTGAATATTCAGAGAAAAAGGTTATAACATCTTTTATAGGTGCATTTCCAATAGATCAACCAAAATACATAGCGTTTGTTCTTTTTGATGAACCAAGAAGAAACAAAAGTGAGTCATTGGAAAGTTTTGGAGGTAATACTGCAGCACCAACTTTTTCAAGAATACTGAAAAAAATATCACCGATCTTAAATAGAAATAATTACATTAAAATGAACTCAGAATGAAATTAGAAAAAATTCTCAAAAAATGTCAATCAAAATTTACTGTAGAAAATATCAAAAATATAAATTTAAAAGGTTTAAGCACTAACTCTAAAGATATAAAAGACAATTTTTTATTTGGAGCAATTAAAGGTAAAAAGTTTAACGGAGAAAAATTTATCAAAGACCTAATTTTATTTAAAAATTTGGTAATAGTTCTATCAATAAAGTCAAATACTAAAAAATACAAAGGAAATAATAATATAACAATTATCAAAACTGATAATGTGAGAAAGCTAATTGCGGAAATTTCTTATTTTTTTTATCCCAAATCACTAAACGAAATAGTTGCAGTAACTGGTACAAATGGAAAAACAAGTATAGCAGAATATACAAGACAAATTTGGAACTTTCAAAAAATAAGCTGCTGTAGTATTGGAACACTGGGGATAATTTATAAAACAAAAAAAATTCTTGAAACAAATCTAACAACTCCTGAACCACAAGATATTCACAGAAATCTAAGCTTTCTTTCAAAAAAAGGATGTAAAAAAGCAGTTATTGAGGCATCAAGCATTGGGTTGGATCAAAAAAGACTTTATCCACTTAAATTTAATAAAGTAGTTTTTACAAATTTAACAATTGATCATTTAGACTATCATAAATCTTTTAAAAAATATAAAAATTCAAAAGGACTTCTTTTTAAAAATTATACTAATAATAAGTCTTTAGGAATAATCAATACTGATTCCCGATACTCACAATTTTTTTTTGATATCTGTAAAAAAAAAAAAATTGAAGTTATTGATTTTGGTAAAAATGCAAAATTTTTAAAAATAAGGAAAATCAACAAACTAAGTAATACTTTTAATGTATTCTTATCTATCAAAAATCAAAGATTTAATATTTGTTTTGAAAGTTTTAGTATTTATGAAATTTACAATAAAATTTGTGCTTTGTTGATTGTTTTTGGAAAAGATTTAAGAGAAACAGATTTTGAGTTTATTAAACAATTGAAAAACCCTCCAGGAAGAATTGAAAAAATAAATAATAAAAAAGACCTTAACATATTTGTTGATTATGCACACACACCTGATGCTCTTAAAAATGTTTTATCAGCATTAAAAAAATCTTGTACAGGAAAATTAATAACAATAATTGGCTGTGGCGGAGAGAGAGACAAATCAAAAAGACCACTAATGACTGAAGAGGCATTAAAATTATCAGATAAGATTATCATCACAGATGATAACCCAAGAAATGAGGATCCTCAACAAATTAGAAAAGATATGACCTCAAAAACACCTAAAAAAAAATTAGTTTATATCAAAGAAATACCTAGTAGAAAAAAGGCAATTCAATATTGTATTAATGTTTTAGAAAAAAATGATTTTTTGTTAATTGCTGGTAAAGGGCATGAGAATTATCAAATCATTAAAAATAGAAAGTTTTTTTTTAGTGACAAAGAAACAGTAATAGAATTGATAAATAAATGAAAAAAATATGTCTTGGAACCTAAAAGAAATTTATAAAGCTTTAAATAAGAAATTTAACTACACAGAAAATATTGAATTTCAAAAAATTTCAATAGATTCAAGAGAAATCAGTGCTGATGACTTTTTCATTCCAATAGTTGGAAAAAAATATGATGGTCATGATTTTATTAGTGATGTTTCAGATTTTGGAGTAAAAGCTTGTTTAGTTGAAAATAAAAAAAATTACAAAATTAAAAATAGTTCGATTCATAAAATTTTTGTTAAAAATACTCTGGAATCTCTTCAAAAGCTAGCCACTTACGCAAGAAAAAAAAATAAAAGCCTTCATATGATTTGTATTACAGGGAGTAGTGGAAAAACTTCTTTAAAAGAATGGACAGGAAAAATTCTGCAAAAAAGAGTAAATACTTATTTTAATCCTGGAAATTTTAATAATGAAATAGGAATGCCACTTTCTTTAGTTAACATGCCTATCAATACTGAGGTCTGCATCTTAGAGCTTGGCATGAATTGTAAAGGAGAGATAAAAAAACTTACTAAAATTGCTTCACCCACAATTTCTATAATTACTAATATAGGTTTAGCACACATTGGAAATTTTATCGATCCTAAGGATATAGCAAGAGAAAAAGCATCTATTTATGATTTCCTCAACGAAGAATCATTTGCTTTAATTCCAAATGACTCTCCATATTCGAAATTACTAATTAAAAGAGCCACTAGTAAGACTCAAAATATTGTTTTATTTGGGATTGAGGAAAACTCAGATTCAAGTTTTAATAAAATAAAAGAAAATAAATTTATTTTTTCTATATTTGGAAAAAAAGTTTCACTCACGAAAAAAAACTATTTTAAATATTGGGAAGAAAATTCATTAATAATTCTCATCATTTTATATATTTTAAAATTTAATTTTGTTGATTTTAAAAAAAGCATTGAAAGTTTAAAACCTCTGTATGGAAGAGGAGAAAAAATAAAAATATTTAAAAATAAAAAAAAATTTTTTTTAATTGACGAAACATACAATTCAAGCCCACATACTCTTAAGTATGCTATTCTTAATGCAAATCAAATTCTTAAAAAAAATCAAAAATTAGTTTTAGTAATTGGTGATATGTTAGAACTTGGAAAATTTTCAGAAGAGCTACATTTTAAAATTTCAGACATAGTAAAAAAAGTATCTCCTAAATTATTAGTTACGATCGGTTCTTTTTCTAAAATAATTAGTGACAATGCAAAGCCTAATCTAAAAACTTTTCATTATAAAACCTATCACATGGTATACGAAAGATTAATTGAAGAAATAGACGATAATGATATTGTAATGATTAAAGGGTCTAACTCAATTAATTTATCAAAAATTTGTGAAAAATTAAAAGAAAAATAGTTTTATGTTTTATTACTTTCTTATACCTATTATTGAAAACTTTCATTTTCTCAACCTATTCAACTACCTTACTTTTAGAGCAGGAGGAGCTCTGTTTACAGCCTTTTTTATATCCTTATTTTTGGGACCAAAATTAATAAAAATTTTAAAAAAAATTCAAAAAGAAGGACAGCCTATTAGAAAAGATGGTCCTAAAAATCATTTAATAAGTAAAGTAGGTACCCCAACAATGGGTGGAATGTTGATTTTAATTTCACTTTTTTTTTCAATTATTTTATGGGGAGACTTGAGTAGTAATTTATTTTGGTTGGTTTTTAGTATAACTATTTTATTTGGTCTTGTAGGAGCATGTGACGATTATAAAAAGCTTAAATCAAATTCCCCTAATGGAATTAATAGTTCATTAAGGTTAATTCTTGAATTTTCAATTTCTTTTATTTTTATTTTCATGCTTAATTCAACCATTAATCAAGAGTTAGTTAATGTAGTTTATATTCCCTTCACTAAAGGTTATTTCATTGACTTAAATATTTTTTATTATTTTTTTGGATCCTTAGTAATAGTTGGTTGTGCCAACGCTGTAAATCTCACCGATGGACTCGATGGTCTAGCTATAGGACCAATTATGATCTCGGCCTTATCATTTGCCTTTATAACCTACTTTACAGGAAATCTTATTTACTCGGAATATCTAAAAATACCCTACATTAGCGATACTGGTGAATTAGTGATAATTTGCGCAGCACTAATTGGAGCTGGTTTAGGATTTTTGTGGTACAATGCTCCCCCAGCAATGGTTTTTATGGGAGATACCGGTTCATTATCAATGGGAGGGACGATTGGAGCAATTGCAGTAGCAACTAAACATGAAATAATTTTGGTTATTATTGGCGGAGTATTTGTGTTAGAGGCTTTATCTGTTTTTGCTCAAGTAATTTCCTTCAAACTTACAGGTAAAAGGATCTTTAGAATGGCACCCATTCATCATCACTTTGAACAAAAAGGATGGTCAGAATCAACAATAGTTATAAGATTCTGGATTATCGCAATAATTCTTGCATTACTTGGTCTTGCTAGCTTAAAACTAAGATGAGTGTTTCAAAGAAAAAAATATTCTTTATTTATGGTTTAGGGACTTCTGGTTTATCAGCTGCATTATTCTTAAAAAAAGAATCATATTCTATTTTTTGTTGGGATGACAATTTAAAAAAAAGAACGAATGCCAAACAAAAAAAACTAAATATTAAAAATTACAACTCTCTAGACTTTAGTAAAATAGATTATGTTATTACAAGCCCAATAATAAATCACAGACATAAAGATGTAAGCCCAATCATTCAAAAGGCAAAAAAAAATAAAGTAAAACTAATATCAGACCTTGAACTAATAGAAATTTTTAAAAAAAAAAAATTTAAAAATAGGGGTGACAGGAACCAATGGAAAATCTACTACCACAAAGTTCATTCAATTGAGTTTGCTGTCAAAAATACAAAGGACAATTGCTTGTGGTAATATTGGTTTACCAATAGGAGATGTCATCAAAAAAACAAATGATAATGATATTTTTGTTGTTGAGGCCTCATCATTTCAACTAGATAAAGTTGATACGTTGAAATTTAACATCTCAATACTTCTTAATATTTCAAAAGACCACATTGATTGGCATGGAAGTTTTAAAAACTATAAAGACTCAAAAATAAAAATTTTTAGTAATCAAGACAAAAATTGCTTTTCTATAATATGTATAGATGATAATAGTTGCAAAAAAATTGCTTTGAATTTTAATAAAAGATTTTCTTCAAAACTTATAAAAATCAGTACAAAACAAAAAATAAAAGATGGCATTTATTTGGAATATCAAAAAGAAGGTATTCTCATAGTAAATAAGCTTAGTAATGAAAAAATATTTTTTGATTATAACATGATAATGTTTACAAAAGTTAAACATAACTTTGAAAATTTTCTTGCAGCTTATGCAGTGAACTTTTTATTAAAAAAAAATGAAAAACAATTTAAAAATTCTTTAAAAAAATTATTTAGTTTAGAGCATCGGTTAGAGTTAGTTGGAAATTTAAAAAATATTTTTTTTTACAATGACAGCAAAGCAACAAATATTGAATCTTCTAGAAATGCTTTAAATTCGTTCAAAAATATTTATTGGATTCTTGGTGGAAGAAAAAAATTAGGAGGCTTAGACGGTATTGACTCTTCTCTTAAAAATGTTGAATATGCATTTAGTTTTGGTCAAGCAGGAAAAGAATTTAAAGAATATCTTATAAAAAAAGGAATAAAATCTGTGTGTTTCAATAAACTTGAAAGTGTTCTTTTAGCTGCGGTAAAAAAAGCATTAAAGGAAAAAGGAAATATCAATATTATCTTTTCACCGGCTTGCTCATCTTTTGATCAATATAAAAATTTTGAACAAAGAGGAAATAAATTTAAAACCTTAGTTAATGGAATTATTAAAAGTGCGGGATAGAAAAAGTAATATAATTAATTTTTTTAACAACTTAGATAAATTTATTTTTTTTTCCGTAATACTGTTAATGTTTGTAGGAATTTTTGCAGTCTTCAGTGCATCAACCCGTATAGATGAAAAATATGATTTATTATTCAAAAAACATTTAGTTTTTTGTTTTCTAGGTTTTTTTATTATTTGTTTTTTATCAAGACTTACAATTAAAAACCTAATTTTTATTAGTATATTTTTTTTCTGTTTTTCTTTATTTTTATCTTTGTCTGCTATAATTTTTTTTCCTGAAACAAAGGGTGCTAGTAGATGGATTAAATTTTTAGGTTTCTCATTTCAACCATCTGAAATTATTAAGCCTAGCTTTATAGTTATAAGTGCCCTTTTATTGTCAAGGTTTAAAACTAAAAATGACCTTTCCTTTTTAATTAATATTTTTATTTTTATTCTAATAGGGTTAATTCTTCTCAGACAACCTGATTTTGGAATGTTTTTACTAATATTTTTGATTTGGATTATTCAAATATTTAATTCAAAATTAGACATTAAAATATTAACTCCAATAATACTCATTTTTTTGGTAGTTTTTGCTACAAGTTATTTTCTCTTAGACCATGTACACTTTAGAATAAATAATTTTTTTTTTGGAAATGTAGGCGATAATTATCAAATAAACAAATCCCTAGAGTCGTTTGCCAATGGAGGGCTATTCGGCCAGGGGCTAGGTAATGGAAATATATCGAAGAATTTGCCGGATGCACATTCAGATTTTATTTTTGCTTTAATTGGTGAAGAATTTGGTATTCTGGCCATAATTATAATTATTGGTTTATATCTTATGATATATTTAAGAATTTTTTTTATTTCTCAGAAAACTAATAATTTTTTTATTCTTAATTCTACTTTAGGTTTAGGAAATATTTTTATTTTCCAAACCATTATTAACATTTCTACCAGCATAAATTTGTTACCAACAAAAGGTATGACACTACCTTTTATTTCTTATGGAGGTTCTTCTTTTTTATCCAACGCAATAATAATTGGATTTATTATGGTACTATTGAAAGTTATAAAAAATGAATAAAACTATTTTTTTAGTTGCTGGTGGCACTGGTGGACACTTATTTCCTGCAATAGCCGTTTCAAAATATTTTGAAAAATCGCAATTACATTTTTTAGTTGATAAGCGAACAGAAAAAATTTTGTTAAATAATAACCTTAGATATCATCTCATTTCATCTAGTAAATTAGAAAAAAATATATTTAAAGTAATTATTTCGCTTTTTAAAATTTTTTACGGTTTTATTTATTCCCTTTATTTAATTGTAAAATTTAAACCTGCATTAGTAGTTGGTTTTGGTGGTTACACTTCTATACCAACACTACTTGCAGCCAAAGTTTTAAATAAAAAAATATTAATACATGAACAAAATTCTGTAATGGGAAAAACTAACAGACTTCTCTCAAAAATTTCTAATAAAACAGCCATTACATATAAAAATACTGTTTTTGCTGATACATCTGCTATTTTTTCAGGAATACCGATCAGAGAGTTAAAAGTAAAAAAAAAATTTAATAAAAATAAAAAAAAAAAAATTCTAATAATTGGTGGTAGTCAAGGAGCCAAGGTTTTTAGTGAAATAATAGAAAATATTATTTTACGATTAGACAAAAGTCTTTTAAAAAAGATTCAAGTTGTTCAACAAATAAGAAAAGAAGATTTAAAAAAAATGGAAAAATTTTATAGAGATTTAAATATAAAATATAAATTACAAAACTTTTTTTCAAATATTTATGAAGAAATTTATAGTTCAGACCTTATTATTAGTAGGTGTGGAGCATCTAGTTTAGCAGAAATTCAGTATTTCAAAAAGTTTTGTATTCTTGTTCCACTACCCACCGCAGCAAACAACCATCAATATTTCAATGCTGTTGAATTTAAAAAAACAAATGATTGTGAAATCATAAATCAATCAAAAATTAATTATGAAAAACTTGTCAAAATAATAAAATCAAATCTTTTTGAAAAAAAAAATAAAAAAATAAAACTAAAAGGAAAAACAAAAAAAATTTCTCTAGTAGACATCATTAATGATATGCTCAAGTGATATATGTTAAAAAAAAAACACATACACTTTATTGGAATTGGTGGAATTGGAATGAGTGGTATTGCTCAGGTTCTTTATAAGAAAGGTTTTAAAGTTTCAGGAAGTGATTTATCTGAGAACTTAATAATTAAAAGACTTAGAAAAAGAATGAAAATCTCCATTTCACATAAAGCAGGCAATATTAACGATGCTGATATAGTCGTTTATTCCTCTGCAATTAAAAAAAATAATATTGAACTTCTCACAGCACAAAAACTAAAAATTCCTGTCTTTTCAAGAGCAATGATGTTAGCTCAAGTAATGAGGTTAAAATCATCAATTACAATTTCAGGTTCACATGGAAAAACAACCACAACGTCTTTGATAGCTTCAATTTTTGAAAACTCAGGGATGGACCCTACCATTTTAAGTGGTGGAATAATTAATAGTCTTGAAATTAATGCAAAACTTGGAAAAGGAGATTGGATTATTGCAGAAGCTGATGAATCTGACGGCTCATTTATACATTTACCTTCTACAATAGGTGTTATAAATAATATTGATCTT
The DNA here is from genome assembly GCA_002689325.1 of Rickettsiales bacterium. GTDB lineage: Bacteria > Pseudomonadota > Alphaproteobacteria > Methylaequorales > Methylaequoraceae. The sequence continues at coordinate 17,370 of NZFP01000024.1, read as the reverse complement.
GAGCACGTTGATTATTATAAAAATATCAAGCATTTAAAAGAAGCTTTTTTAAGATACTCCAAAAATATTCCCTTTTATGGTTTCTTATCACTTGGAATAGATTGTAAAAATGTAAGGGAAATTAAAAAAAAAATTTACGGAAAAAAAATAATAACTTATGGATTGTCGCAACAATGTAATTATTCCGCAACGAATGTTAAAATTATAAAAAAAAATAATTCTTTTCTTACTTCATTCGACTTAGTAGAAAATTTTGAAAAAAAAAAAATACTGAAAAATTTTATATCACCGCTATTGGGGGATCATAATGTAAAAAATATTTTATCATCAATAAGTGTTTCAAGGGAGTTAAAAATCCCGTATCCGAAGATTAAAAAAGCACTAAAAACATTTTCAGGGGTTAAAAGGAGATTCACAGTACTGCACAAATCAAAAGATAACTTAATAATTGATGATTATGCACATCATCCAATTGAAATTAAAGAAACTCTTAAATCCTTAAAACAAATCACAAAAAAAGAAATAATTTCTATTTTTGAGCCACACAGATTTTCCAGAATTTCAGCAATGATGAATGATTTTATTCACTGCTTTAAAAATTCTAATCAAATTTTTATTTTACCTGTATTTAGTGCCGGAGAAAAAAAAAAAAATAATATTGATAGTGCTTTTTTTTATAAAAAACTCAAAGAAAAATATACTAATAAAAATATATATTTATCTGAATACGATAAATTTTTTTTTGACAAACTAAAAGAAAAAATGATCCCAGGTAATAATATTATTTTTTTAGGTGCAGGCCTTAGTAGCAAAACAGCAAACAAATTTAATAAATTTTTTAAAAAAAAATGTTAATAAATCACTTTTTTAAAGATTTGATCAATATTAAGATCAACTACGATATCGGAAAAAAAACATGGTTTGGTACTGGTGGCAAAGCAAAAGTGCTCCTTGTCATCAATAATTTAAAAAGCTTAAAATTCCTCTTAAAAGTTCTTCCAAATTCACAACCAATTTTTTTAATAGGTGCAGGTTCAAATCTTATAGTAAGAGATGGTGGTATTAATGGAATTACAATTAAATTAGGAAAAGACTTCAAAAAAATTGATTACATAAAAAAAAGAAAAATAATAAATATTGGTAGTGCAGCTAAAGATCTAGATATTTCAAAATTTTGTTATGAAAACTCAATAGGAAACTTTGAATTTCTAAGGGGTATCCCCGGGACGTTGGGTGGGAATATTAAAATGAATGCCGGCTGTTTCGGGTCCTCAATAAGCGACAGACTGATATCTTGTAAAATAATTGACAGAGATGGAAATATTAAGGAAATTCTAAAAGAAAATTTAATTTTTAATTATAGGTTTTCTTCGATTCCAAGAGACTCGATAGTTATCGAAGCAAAATTTAAAGCTGTAACAAAGAATAAAAAAACAATTAAAGAAATGTTAAAGAAAATAACTAAAAAAAGGACATTGAGCCAACCCATAAATTTTAGAACAGGTGGAAGTACCTTCAAAAATACGCCTAAAGAGTCTGCATGGAAACTTATAGATAAAATAAATTTCAGAGGAAAGGTTATAGGTGGGGCAAAAGTATCTGATTTACATACAAATTTTTTAATTAATAATGCAAATGCAAACTCACTTGATCTTGAATTATTAGGTGAGGAGATAAGAAGTAAGGTAAAAAAAAGATATAATATTAATCTTGATTGGGAGTTAATAAGAGTTGGTCAGTTTAAAAAAATTTAAAAAAATTCTTATTCTTAGTGGAGGTATTTCGGAGGAAAGAAATATATCTAAACTTTCAGCCAACCACGTTTATGAGACAATAAAAAATGAGTTAAAAACAAAAATACTTGATGTTTCTGACAATGCTCAGGAATTTCTCAGCAAAATTCAAAAATATAGACCTAATGTTATTTTCAATTGTTTACATGGAAACTTTGGAGAAGATGGACAAATCCAATCAATACTAAATTATTTAAGGATTCCTTATACTCACTCTGGAGTTTTAACTTCAGCTATTTTAATGAATAAAATTATTTCTAAAAAACTATTTAAAAGTTTAAGTATTTCCACTCCCCAATCTATAAATGAAATTAATATTAGAAGTCAAAAATTAAAATTTCCTCTTATCATTAAGCCGATTAACGGTGGTTCAAGTTATGGTTTAATTAAAATAAATAATAAAGAATCTTTGAATAAATATTTAAATAATAAGATAATAAAAAAATCAAGAATGCTAATTGAAGAGTTTATTGAGGGAAGAGAATTAACGGTTGGAATTTTAGAAAACAAAATATGTGGATTAATGGAAATTAAGTACAAAGAAGAATTATACAACTATGATAATAAATATATCAACATTGCAGAGCACATAATAAATCCCAAACTTCCAAGAGAGATTGAAAAAGAATTAATTGAAAATTCACTTAAAGTTCATTCATCATTGAACTGTAATTGTATTAGTAGGATAGACTTCAGGTACAATGAAAAAGCAAATAAAATATATCTACTTGAAGTTAATACACAGCCAGGTCTTACGAAAAATTCGTTACTTCCCGAAATGGCTAAAGAAAAAGGAATTTCTTTTCTTAAACTTTGTAAGATTTTACTGAAGAATTCTATATGCGAAATTTGATCTTTATCGCAGGTATTTTTTTAATAATTTCTATTTTTTTTAAAAAAGATTATTTTTCTAACTTTTTTAAAAACTCTTTTGATAAGAAAATATCAGAAATACATATAGAAAATCTAAAAAACTTAAAAGCAAAACTTATTCTTGATTCAATTTATTTAAAGAAAGGAGATTATTTTTGGAGTTTTAATCCTGAAAGGCTAAAAAAAGATTTTGAAAAAATTAATGAGATTGAAAGTTATAATTTTACTTTAAAAAAAAATGGTATTCTTCATATTTTTATTGTTGAAAAAACCCCTTACATGATATGGACATTCTCTAATAAAAAAAAATTTATTGATGATGAAGGCAATGTTTTAAGATTTTCTGCATTTGAAACCGATGAATTAATTGAAATATCAGGATATTTAAATAAAGAAAAATTTGCCAAATTGAATAATGTTCTTAACAAAAAAGTTCAATTTAAATCATTAATTAAGAATATTTATTATTATGAAAATACTGGTTGGCAGTTAATTCTACGTGATAAAACATGTTTGATTTTACCAGAGAAAAAAATAAATAAAGTTCTAAGTTTTTTTGAAAAAAAAATTAAAAATTCAAAAATATATCGTGACCATAGATTTTATGATATGAGAGTACTGGAAAGAATCTATCTTAGTAAAACAGAAAAATGTTTCCCTTCTTAAAAAATAATAAACAATACATAGCAATAGATGCTGGTTCTCACAAAACAGCAGCAGTAGCTTTTCAGATTCACGGTAATAAACCTATCGTTAACCGAATTGAACATCATAAAAGTAAGGGTATCAAAAACAATAAATTAATTGATATTAACGAATTTTCATCAGTAATTAAATTACTGATTAATAAGGTTGGCAATAAAACCATGAAAAAGGAGTTTTTTTGTAATATCACAGATCCTAATTTATTAATTAAAAAAAAAAAAACAGACATTAACTCGGGTAAACTTGGAATCTCAAAGAAGGAAGTCAAAAAGATTTATAGAAAAAGTCTCAACGAAGCAATTGAAAAAAATAAATATTTAGTTCATTCAAATCCTAATTACTTCATCCTAGATGAAAAAACCGTTACACATAATCCATTCGGTAAAAAATGTAGTAAATTAAGCTTATTAAGCTATAATATTTTCGTCAACAATTTCTATATTGAAAATTTAAATTCTACGTTTAAAAAAAATAAAATTAACATAACAAAGTTTTTTGAATCTGGTATTGCCTCTTCTATGTCCTCACTATCAATTGAAGAAAAAAATGAAGGGGTTGTTTGCATTGATATTGGAGGAAATACAACTAAAATCGTTGTGTATGTAGAAAATAATATTATTTTTGTAGAGAATCTAAAATTAGCTGGAAATAACGTAACCTCAGACCTGAGTCATGGACTCCAAATTTCTGAGGAAACGGCTGAATTAACAAAGATTATGTATGGATCTGTTGTCTCACCATTTAATGAAGACATAGAAATAAATTTAGATTCAAGAAAAAAAAAAGTTATTAATAAAAATTTAATTTATGGAATTATAAAACCTAGGTATGATGAAATACTAGAAATTGTCAGAGATAAAGTTTTTGATAATATTAATGCAAGAATTGCTATCAAATCAATAGTTTTAACTGGAGGTGCCAGTAAGATTTTTGGTATTAAGAACATTTGTGAAAATATATTTAACAGAAAAACACGTGTGGTTAAAAACTTTTCTGGAAATAATTCTTTAAGAGATAGACCAGAATTTAGCACTACTTTTGGGATGATAAAATTAGTCAACCAATTTCGACTTTACAATCTAGGACCTAAGTTCGCAAATAATCAATTCACTAAAATAATTGATAAAATTGATAATTGGATTGAAGAGAGTTATGCATAGCTTTGAAACAAAGTGAAACTTTTTGTGAATTGTACAAACATAAACTTTTTCTATTATAAGATTGTGTTAAAAGCTAATTTAAAAGTTAATGAAAACGCTAATGTTCTTACCAGCGCCCCCCCTAAGTTTATTCTTGCAAAAAAACAGAAATCAATAAAAAAAGTCATCATTATTGAAGGAATTGGTCTTCATACAGGAAATAATGTTTCAATGACTTTAAGACCAGCTCCAATTAATACTGGTTACGTTTTTAGAATTACAAAAGCTAATAAAAGAATCAAACTTAAAGCAGATTTCAGAAATGTAAAGTCAACTCAACTATGTACTCTTTTATCGGACAAACAAGGAAACACTATATCAACAGTTGAGCACATTCTATCTGCCTGTTATGGTTTAGAAATTGACAATATTTTTATTGATCTTGACAGCAATGAAATCCCCGTTTGTGACGGCTCATCTTATGAATTCGTTAAAAAATTAGAAAATTCTGGATTTGATGAACAGTCGGAGTTTAAAAACTTTGTTAGAATAAAAAAAGTTATTGAGGTTAAAGATGGTTGTAAAGTTGCAAGAGTCTCTCCGTTCGATCAAACAATGATTTCTTGTGAGATAAATTATGACCATAAGCTAATAGGAAAGCAATCAATTTCGTTAATATTAACACCTGATATTTATAAATCGCAAATATGCAATGCCCGAACATTTGGTTTTTTAAAAGATGTTGAAAAATTAAGATCTATGAAGTTAGCTTTGGGAGGTAGTCTCAAAAATGCTGTGGTTCTTGATGATACAAAGATATTAAACGAAGATGGGCTTAGGTTTTCTGATGAGTTTGTAAGACATAAGGTGTTAGACTTTATTGGAGATTTATCGCTTTCTGGCTTCAGAATGCTAGGGTCTTTTTATACTTCACATACTGGTCATAATTTAAACAACATGCTTCTCAATAAAATTTTTGAATCTAAAGAAAATTGGGAATTAGTGTGCTCCAACTAATTTTAAAATAAACCTTTAAAAAAAAAAAAAAAATATTAATAATATTTGTCATGCTAAGACAAATTTTAGTATTTGCAATTCTCTTAATAATGTTTTCTTGTTCTTCAACAAACAAAACTATCGTAGACACTGGAAATAATAAAAGTGATGTCACACTTTACAAAGAAGGAATGAAATATTTAAAGGTTAAAGATTTTGAGAATGCTGTTGAGGTTTTTAATGAATTAGAAATAGTACATCCATACTCAAGTTTATCTTCAAAAAGTCAACTAATGGCTGGATTTGCTCAGTATATGTCGAATGAATATGAAGAAGCCATTCTTACTCTTACCAAGTTTATAGAACTTAATCCCGACCATGAGTCAATTCCATACGCAATGTATCTAAAAGCTTACTCATATTATGAAAGAATGCCAGCAGTAAGTTTTGATCAAAAAACCTCTCAGAAAGCAGTAGAAGAATTTAGCGAATTAATTAATAAATTTCCTAAATCAAAATATGCAAAGAAATCGAAACAACATTTAAACTCTCTCAACAACCATTTAGCTGCAAGAGAAGTTGAAATTGCAAAATTTTACCAATCTCAAGGCTTTTATCTTGCAAGTATAAAAAGATATAAAAAAGTCTTATCAGAATACAAAAATAGCACGCATATACCAGAGGTAATATTTAGACTTATTGAATGTTACACATCATTAGGATTAAGTAAACAAGCAATATTTCTCTACAGAATTCTTGACTATAACTTTAAAAAAACTGAGTGGGTTGAGGAAGCAAAAAAATTGGTTTTAAAAAACGCAAATTTTGTCAAGTTTAAAAAGAAGGAACTTGATCTAAAAAAACTTAATGTTGATGATTTTGATTTAATGTAAAATGATAAAATTATTATCAATAAGAAATTTATTATTGATTGATGAGATTGATTTATCTTTGGATAAAGGTTTATGTGTGTTAACAGGAGAAACTGGAGCAGGTAAATCAATGATCCTAGATTCTCTAAATTTGATAACTGGAGAAAGAGCAAAACCAGGATTAAGACCTGAAAATGGAAAAGTTTTAAGTGTTTCAGCATTAGTTGATGTTGGAAGGTTCATTTTTGTAAAAAGCAAACTTGACGAACTAGGAATTAATTATGACGCTGAAATCCTTGTGAAGAGAATTATCTCAGAAGATGGAAGAAGTAAATGTTTTATAAATGAAAACTTAGTTACATCTAGTACATTAAAACTCTTATTTAGTGATATAATTGAAATTCATAGTCAATTTTCTGAGCAAGGGCTTCTCGATACTAGCACTCATATAAATATTTTAGATGACTTTGGAACTCATCACAAAAACTTACAAAAATTAAACACTCTTTGGAAAGATCTAACTAAAGCAAAAAAAGAAGTTGAAAATTTAAATGAAGGAAAACAAGATCAACAAAGAATTAAAGAAAATATAAAATATGACCTTGAAGAGCTTAAAAATTTAAATCCTGTAACCAATGAATTTAAAGATTTGCTAAATAAAAAAATAGTTTTACAAAACTCCGCAAAGATTACGGAAACTCTAAATTCTGTAACAGACAATTTTTATTCTGAAACCCCTCCTGGCATAGAGGTCTTATTTTCAAGAGTTTTAAACTCTCTTAAAGCTATTGAACATTTAATGGATGATAGTTGCAAAAAAGATATAGAAAATTTAAATTCAATCTTTCTGGAAACAAAAGAAATTTCCAATAAAATGAACAATTTAATGAATCAGGACTTCAATATTAATAAATTAGAGGAAATTGAAGATAGAATACAACTCTACAAGAAAATATCAAAAAAACATAACTGTAAAGAAGAAGATTTAGTGAGTTTTTTCGAAAAACTAAATAGAAAATTAGATAAAGTAATAAACTTTGATGAAATACTAATTAAAAAAGAACAATACTATAAAGAAATAAAAGAAACTTATCTTCAGATTGCAGGAGATATCTCGCAGTCTAGAAAAAATAGTGCTAAGAAGCTCGACGAAGATATCAATAAAGAACTACCAGCACTTAAACTTGAAAATGCTAAATTTCAAACTTTCATAGAACAATCTGAGCCAGGTAATTCTGGAATGGACAAGGTTACGTTTAAAATACAAACTAATCCAAAATCTGAGATGGATTTAATCAAGAATATTTCCTCTGGAGGAGAATTGTGTAGATTTGCTCTTGCCATTAAAGTTATTGCACAAAAGAAAAATCAAACAGTAATGGTTTTTGACGAGGTTGACAGCGGTATAGGTGGAGCTGTGTCCTCTGCTGTTGGAGAAAGATTAAAAAAATTAGGTGGCTCAAGACAAGTTATAGTCGTAACTCATTCACCTCAAGTAGCAGCACATGGTAATAATCATTTCGTTGTAAAAAAAGATAATAAAAACCAAGACACAAAAATTAATGTAATAAAAATTAACCAAGACCAAAAGATCAAAGAAGTTGCAAGAATGCTATCTGGAAAAGTAATAACAGAAGAAGCAATACAAGCAGCAAAAAAACTAATTGAAAATTAGTTGCTTATTTCAATTTTTTTCTTTAACCACTCACTATATTTTTTATCAAGCAGGTTTGACACTTTCAAGTAAACGTGATTATGATATTTACGAATCCAATCTTTTTGAGTGCTATTTAGTAGATTGAAACTAATTAATTTTAATTCATAGGGAAACAATGATAGCGTTTCAAATTCAAAGTAATTATTAAATGAAGATTTTTTTACTAAAACTAAATTCTCAATTCTAATACCAAAAGATTTATTTTTATAAAAACCAGGTTCGTTAGAAATTATCATTCCTGGTTTTAGAGAAACATTATTAGGATTTTTTGAGATAGATTGTGGCCCCTCATGAACCCCTAAAAAACTTCCCACACCATGACCAGTTCCATGGTTATAGTCTAATCCATGATTCCATAAGTTATACCTTGCAATGGAATCTAATTGATAGCCTCTGGTACCGGCTGGAAATTTTAACATAGATATATTCAAGTGCCCCAACAAAACTTTAGTATAAATTAGTTTTAATGTCTCTGATGGCTTGTTACCTAAATAAATCGTTCTAGTTATATCAGTTGTTCCTCCATAATATTGACCACCTGAATCACACAAATATAACTCACCTTGTTTTAAAACTGAGCTCTTCCTGTTCGGTTTATAATGTACGATTGCCCCGTTGGCACCTGTAGCAGATATAGTAGGAAAACTTGAGGAAAAATAATTAATGTTTTCTTTTCTAAATTGTTCTAATTTCTCTGCAGCTTGGAATTCAGTGATTTTATTTTTTTTATAATTTTCTTCTAACCAATAATAAAACTTTACTAAAGCAACTCCATCATTTAGATGTGCAGACTTAGATTGTGAAATTTCAACTTTATTTTTTTGAGATTTTAAAATCTTACATGGGTCATCTTTGAAAAATAACTTGTTGCCCTCAAGAGTTTTGTAAAAGAAATAGGAAAGTTGACTATCAACTTGTATACTTTTTTTATTTAATTTGGTTAATGCTAGATCAAACAAAGATATATTATATATTTTGATATTTTTGTAAGTTGAAACAAAACCTTTAGGCAATTTTTTTTTGTTGACAAAAAATTCAATTTTTTTTTTTGTTATTATAGCTCTACAAAAAACTACTGGAGTATTTTCTAAATCAAACCCCCTAATGTTCAACAACCAGCACAAAGATTCTGGGGATGTAATAATTAGAACCTTATTATCTACTGGTCTTATCTTCTTAAGTTTTTCTTCAAAAGATTCACCACAATTTTCTTTTTTTAAAATAAAAAATTTTTTTATTTGCTCTGTAGGTCTTTCCGACCAAATACAATCTATCAAATTTTTTGTATCATGAATAATTTTGCTATTTGAATGTTTAAGACTTTTTGAAATTTCAATAATTAGGTTTTTAGAGAAACACTTGGTGTCGGTAAGTATTTTTTTATTTTTGAAGCCAGAAAAAAAACTAATTAAATTTTCTTTATTTAAATCGAAAATTTTGAAACTTTTTGGAAGTTCTTTTTGGGCTTGCTCCAAGTATCTTCCATCAGTAAAAAAAAATTTTTTTTTTTCAGATAATAATGCATATCCATTAGACCCGGAAAAATTTGTAAGCCATTTAAGTCTCATATTATAGTTTGGAACGTATTCATTTAAATACTCATCACTAGTAGAAATAAAATAGTAATCCGTCTTCTTTTTTCTTAAAAAAGAATTTAGAGTTTTTAAATTATCATTAATAAATTGCATGTTTTTTAAAAATTAGAGATACCCAGCCTTCTATATATGTACTTTTTACTAATTTTAAATTAAATTTACTATAACAATTTACAATATCGTTTTTTTGACTATGAAGAATACCTGACACAATTACAACCCCACCACCAACAAGGTGTTTTGTAAAATCTTTAGCAAGCCTTTTTAAGGGAAGCAAAAGTATATTAGATACTATTAATGTAAACTTTTTCTTTTTAAGAAAATGGTTATTTAGACCATAACATCTATAAAATCTAAAATTAGAAATCGAATTCAATTTTGCATTTCGGTTAAAGTTCCTTTGTGATTCTATATCAATATCTGTTGCATTTATTCTTTTATTAGACAGTTTATGAATTACAAAACTTAAAATTCCTGTTCCAGTTCCTACATCTAAAAAGCTTAATTTTTTAAATTCACCTTTTTTGAAGATTTTTTCAATATTATGTATTGCTAAAAATGTACTTGGATGTGAACCTGTACCAAATGCAGTGCTAGCAGGAATTAAAATATTTTTTTTTATTGTTTTTTTTTTAAAAGTTGAAATGTGAAAATTTTTTGTAACGATACTAAAGTCAGAATTTTTTATATAACTAGCCAAACTCTTAATTTTTAGTTTTTTTACTTTCACATCTTTTATCCCCAACAATTTTGAGATAAAAAAATTATCTCTAATCAAGTCTGTTGTAAAAATTTCTACACTCCAGTTTTTTTTAATTTTATTGAAAATTAAATTTTCAAATAAATTCTCTAATTTTAATTCTCTGAATTTTTTATCAGAAAGATTTATTGAAATCTTAAAAAACATTACTGTTTTTTAACAAAGTCTGAAAATATACTCATTATTTCTTCAAATTTCTCAAACTTTACTTGTAGTTTTTTTCCATTAATTCCTAAAACTTTTCCCTCTCCAAAATCATCATGTTTAACTAAAGTACCTACTGCGAATTCATTACTTTTTATATGGTCAATTTTCTTTAATCTTTTTTCTTTCAAACTTTGATTAAGCTTTAATTCACAATTTTTTTTTGGTAATTCTGATAAAAATCTTGATGGAATAGATCGATAAATATTATAGTTATATTGTTTTCTAAAGTTAACAAATGAAATACTGAGTTTTTTTCTTGCTCTGGTAATTCCAACATACGCGAGTCTTCTTTCTTCCTCTAACCCTTTGTTACCATTTTCATCGAGGCTTCTCTGATTTGGAAAAATTCCTTCTTCCCATCCAGGTAAAAAAATATAATCAAACTCTAATCCTTTAGCACTATGCAAAGTCATAATTGAAATTTTTTCTGTACCTTCACTTTCATTAGATACATCGGTTAGTAAACTCACTTCATCAAGAAATTCATTCAATGTACTTCTACTTCTTATGTCAATAACAAGCTTTTTTAAATTTTCTAACCTTCCCTCAGATTCTATGGTTTTTTCATTTTTAAGCATATCTGTGTAACCAATATCATCTAATAATGAACCAGCAACCTCAAAATGATCTTGATTTTTAAGCATGTCTTTATGCTTATCTAATATGATTAAAAATTTTATTATGTTATCACTGGGACTTTTGGATAATGTTTCTGTTTCTAGATATTTTCTGAGTGAATCAAGTAAGGATAAATTATTTTTTTTTGCAAAATCATTTAACTTCCTTAAAAAAACTGAGCCTAAGCCTCTTTTTGGTATATTTATAATTCTTTCAAAAGATAAATTGTCATCACTTTTTATTAACAATCTAAAAAAGGCTAGAGCATCTTTAATTTCTGCTCTTTCATAAAACCTTAGTCCTCCGACAACCTTGTATTTAATATTTTCTCTAATAAATCTATCCTCCAAGTCTTTAAACTGGAAACTAGCTCTTGTGAGAATAGCCATCTTTGATAATTTAATACCGGTATTTTGTAAATTAACTATTCTTTCAGAAACAAAAAACGCTTCCATTTGGTCATTTTCGAGGTTAATTACTTCAACTGGTTCTCCGGTAGGATCTGAAGTCCATAATTTTTTACCAATTCTTTCTTTATTTTCTGAAATAAGACTTGAGGCTGCATCTAAAATATTTCCAGTTGATCTGTAATTTTGTTCTAATCTAATTATTTGGGCACCTTTAAAATCATCTTCAAAATTTAAAATATTTTTTAGTTGTGCACCTCTCCAACCATAGATTGATTGATCTTCATCACCTACACAACAAATATTTTTTCTTTCACTTGATAGTAACCTTAGTAACATGTACTGAGCAGCATTAGTATCCTGATATTCGTCAACCAAAATGTATTTAAACTTTTTATTGTAAAGATCTGAAATTTCAGAGTTCTGTCTCAAAATCTTTAATGGTAGTAAAATAAGATCACCGAAATCAACAGAGTTATAAATCTTTAACCTCTGCTGATATAATTTATAAACTTTGCTAAGTTTACCTTTCGTCTTGTGCTCAAATTCGTGATTACCAATTTCATCATAAGATAAACCATAATTTTTCATTTGATCAATCATGTAGAGAAAACTCTTAGGAACAAAAATCTTGGGATCAAGATCTAATAATGAAATTACTTGTTTAACCAGTCTTAGTTGATCCTCTGTGTCCAAGATTGTAAAATCATTTTTTATATCAATTAAATTAGAGTGCTTTCTTAAAAACTTGGCTCCAATGGAGTGAAAAGTTCCAATTGACATTCCTTCAACCGGCTGTTTTAAAATTTTTTCAACTCTAGATTTCATTTCAAAAGCTGCTTTATTTGTAAATGTAACGCAAAGAATATTAGAAATACTGGCTTTTCTTGAATGAATTATATTTGCTAATCTTGTAGTCAAAACTTTTGTTTTCCCAGTCCCAGCGCCTGATAGAACTAGCAGGGGACCATCTATATTCATTACAGCTTTTTTTTGTTCAGAATTTAAACCAGAAATAAAATCTGGTTCAGGAATGATTAATTTTTCTTCAACCAGACTCATGCTGCTTTCTTGGGAGAATAACTTAAATTGGGACCAAGCCATTTCTCAATATCTTCTAGTGATACACCCTTTCTATTGGCATAATCTGATACTTGGTCTTTATTAATTTTTCCAACACCAAAATATGAAGCCTCTGGGTGAGAAAAATAAAAACCAGAAACAGAACTTGCTGGGCTCATTGCAAAAGATTCAGTGAGTTCTACCTTAAGATTTTTTGATACTTCTAGTAATTCAAATAGGGTGGATTTTTCGGTATGGTCAGGACATGCAGGATATCCAGGTGCAGGCCTAATTCCGATATAATTTTCTTTTATTAACTGCTCATTACTTAAGTTTTCTTCTTTAGCATATCCCCAATATTTTTTTCTTACCTCGGCATGCATCATTTCTGCTAAAGCTTCTGCGATTCTATCTCCAAGAGCTTTTACCATAATTGAATTGTAATCATCCTTCTTATTATCATACTCTTTAGATAGTTTTTCAATACCATCACCTGCTGTGACTAAAAAACCACCAATAAAATCTTTAATTTTTGACGAAGTTGGTGAAACAAAATCTGATAAGCAAAAATTAGGTCTCTTTGAGTTTTCTCTGCTAACTTGTTGTCTTAAAAAATGTAGTTTTTTTAAAATTTTTTTTCTAGAATTATCCTTAAAAATCAAAATATCGTCACCTTCCGAATTAGCTGGCCAAAATCCAATTACAGCGCTAGGTGATATGATTTTATTTTTTTTTAGTCTTTCAAGCATTTTTTGCGCATCATTCCACAAATCCTTTGCGGCTTTTCCAACTTTTTTGTCATTAAGTATTTCAGGAAAATTTCCATGTAACTCCCATGATTGAAAAAATGGTTTCCAATCGATAAATTTTTCAATTTTTTCAATGGAAATTTTATAGTTAATTTTAAGACCTAAAAGTTTAGGGACATGTGGTTTGTAACTTTTCCAATCAAAATTAAATTTATTTTTTCTGCATTTTTCAATAGAGTTTTCTTTTTTATTATCTTTTTTGAAATAGGAAGTTCTTAAATTAGAGTATTCTCTATTCAATTCCTCTATAAAAGGTCTACATTTATTTTTTGAAATTAATTTACTAGCAACAGTTACAGCTTTCGATGCATCGGTTACATGACATACACCATTGGAATATAAAGGAGCAATTTTTATCGCTGTGTGAATCTTGCTAGTCGTTGCTCCTCCAATAAGTAATGGTCTATCAATCTTATTTCTTGATAATTCACTAGCCACAAAACACATTTCATCTAAACTTGGTGTTATAAGTCCAGAAAGACCAATTAAATCAACATTTTCAGATATAACTGTATCAATTATTTTTTGGCAAGGAACCATCACACCTAGATCAATTACATCAAAATTATTACATTGAAGAACAACTCCTACAATATTTTTTCCTATATCGTGAACATCTCCTTTAACCGTAGCAAGTAATATTTTTCCTTTAGATAAATCCTCATTTTTTTCATTTTCCATAAAAGGTAATAAGTATGCCACTGACTGTTTCATCACTCTTGCAGATTTAACTACTTGAGGTAAAAACATTTTACCTGAACCAAACAGATCACCAACCACATTCATGCCATCCATTAATGGTCCCTCGATAATTTCTAGAGGTTTATCGAATTTTTTTCGTAATTCCTCTGTATCGTTTTCAATAAAATCATTAATGCCATTAATCAAAGAATATTTAACTCTTTCCTCTGGTTTTTTTTTCCTCCACTCCTTTGTAATCTTCTTTTTATCTGTTTTGCCTTCTGAATATTTTTTTGAAATATCTATTAGCTTATCTGTGGCATTGTCTGAACGATTAAATAAAACATCCTCTATACTTTCTCTTAAATCCTTTGGTATTTGCTCATAAATTGTTATTTGCCCAGCATTAACTATTGCCATATCTAATCCAGCGTCAATTGCATGATATAAAAAGCACGAATGCATGGCTTCTCTGACAAGATTATTTCCTCTAAAACTAAAAGATACATTTGATACACCTCCTGAAACTTTACATCCAGGTAGTTCTGCTTTGATAAGTTTAGTAGCTTCAAAAAAATCCTTAGCATAATTATTGTGTTCACTAATTCCAGTGGCCACTGCAAAAATATTAGGATCAAAAATTATATCTTCAGCAGGAAACTTTACTTCCTCTGTAAGAATTTTATATGCTCTTGAACAAATTTTAATTTTTTTTTCAGTAGAATCTGCCTGACCCTCTTCATCAAAAGCCATAACAACAACTGCTGCCCCAAAATTTTTTACCATTATTGCTTGTTCTATAAATTCTTTCTCTCCTTCTTTAAGACTAATAGAATTAACAATAACCTTTCCCTGAACGCATTTAAGTCCTGTTTCAATTACTGACCACTTGGAGGAATCAATCATGAAAGGAACTTTTGCAATATCTGGTTCAACAGAAATAAGATTTAGAAATCTCTCCATTGCCTTTTCGGAATCAAGTAGCCCCTCATCCATATTGATATCAATTATTTGGGCACCATTTTCAATTTGATCTTTAGCCACAGAAACAGCTTCTTCAAAGTTATCTGACATTATTAACTTTTTGAATTTAGCTGAACCAGTTACGTTCGTCCTTTCACCAATATTAATAAAATTTATATTTTTCTTTGTCATTAGTAATTAAATGCCTCAAGCCCAGAAAGCCTCATATGCTTATCTTTTTGCAACCGTTTTCTCGGTTTAGACTTTTTAGTAACTTTTTTCATTAATTTTATATGTTCAGGAGTTGTTCCACAAC
Organism: Rickettsiales bacterium; assembly: GCA_002689325.1. Lineage (GTDB taxonomy): Bacteria > Pseudomonadota > Alphaproteobacteria > Methylaequorales > Methylaequoraceae. The sequence goes on along the minus strand of NZFP01000024.1, from coordinate 1,857 downwards.
ATCCACCAACAATGTTAATATAGCAATTTTCACCCCATTTTTTAACAAATTTTGCCATCGATTCAGGCGTTTCATCATATCCTCCAAAGGCATTGGGAAGTCCCGCATTAGGATGTATACTTACGAAAAATTCAGAAATCCTATCTAATTCAATAAGATGTGGCTCAAGTTCTTTAGGACCTAGAGCACAATTCAAACCAACACTCAACGGGTTCGAATGTATAATTGAGTTATAAAAGGCTTCTAAAGTTTGACCTGATAAAGTTCTGCCTGATAAATCTGTTATTGTTGCTGAAACCATGAGTGGAACTCTAATGTTTTTTTTTCTTTCGACATCACTCAAAGCCATTAATGCTGCTTTAGCATTTAAAGTATCAAAAATTGTTTCGATTAAAATTAAATCTACTCCCGATTTTAATAGTGCCTCTATAGAAGCTAGGTAATCATCTCTTAGTACATCAAAATTTACATTTCTAAAACCGGGATCATTTACATCTGGTGACATTGAGCAGGTCCTGTTAGTCGGGCCAAGAACACCGGCGATAAACCTATTTTGTCCTGGATTTTTATCCAAAAAGTCATCTACTGCCTTTCTTGCAATTAAGCCTCCTTGATAATTAAGGTCAAAAGAAAATTCTTGACAGTCGTAGTCTTTTTGAGAAATTTTTGTTGAGTTGAATGTATTGGTTTCAAGGATATCTGCTCCTGCTTCCAGATACTTTTGGTGAATTTCATAAATTAAGTCAGGGCAAGTAATATTTAACAAATCATTATTTCCTTTTAGATTTTTTTTTGAATTGAGAAATTTTTTTCCACGAAAATCATTCTCATCTAATTTTTTTTCCTGGATCATAGTTCCCATTGGCCCATCTAAAATCAAAATTTTTTCCTCGAGAATTCTTTCTATTAATTTAATATCTATCATTTATTGGCCTTTGGCTTAACACCTAAAATATGACAAATTGCGAAAGAAAGATCTGCCCTATTTAGAGTGTAAAAGTGAAAGTCCTTAACTCCTCCACAGATTAATTTATCACATTGATCATATGCTATTGTTGCAGCAACTAATTTTCTTGTCTCTTTATCAGAATCTAAACCTTTAAACATATTTTTTAATTTTGTTGGCATCTTGCAGTTCATTTTTTTTGCAAACTCAATAGTTCTCTCACAGTTTGTTACTGGAAGAATACCAGGAATAATAGGTATTTTTATACCTCTTTTTACAGCACCATCAATAAATTTAAAATAATACTCAACATCAAAGAAAAATTGTGTAATTGCTTTTGTAGCTCCTAAATCAATTTTTTTTTTTTAGAATGTCATATTCCTGTTCTATCGAGTTAGAATCAGGGTGAATTTCAGGATACGCAGAAACAGTAATTTCAAAATCATGTTTTTTTCTCAGAAAAGTTATTAAATCTGTTGCATACTTAAAGTCACTTTTTATCTTATTACTATTTTTTGGTGGGTCTCCTCTTAATGCAACTATATGCTTTATACCTGATTGCCAGTAATCATTGGCAATTAATTCAATTTCTTCTCTTGTTGAATTAATACATGTTAAATGAGCAGCTGGTTGTAGATTAGTTTTTTTTTTAATTTGCTTTACTAAATCATGGGTATTTTCCCTTGTTGAACCGCCAGCACCATATGTAACTGAAATAAATCTGGGGTTCAGTGGTTCAAGTCTATTTATGTTGTGCCACAAAGAGGATATAGCTCCTCCGTTCTTAGGAGGGAAAAATTCAAAGGATACATTAACTTTCGACTGTTTCATAATAAAATATGATAAAATTTATTTTAAATAATAAAATTTTATAGTTTATTTTTTTATTATATTATGCTTTAAATTAATAG
>NZFP01000023.1 GCA_002689325.1 Rickettsiales bacterium | reverse complement strand
TTTTACATCTTTAGCTGAAACTTTACTTCCATCAGAAAACCTTGCTTCCTTTCTAATTTTAAATGCTACCCACGATCTATCAGGTGGAACTTTTACTCCCTCAGCAATTAAACCATACTGACTAAATGGCTCATCAAAAGAGGATTTCATTAGGGTTTCAAAAAGGTATCCTGCTTGATAAGCCGGAACTCCCTTCAAAATATAGGGATTTAAATTGTCGAAAGTTCCTATAGAAAATCTATTAATTTTTCCGCCCTTAAATGCATTTTCATCAGCATAGTCAAATTTTTTAAAATTTTTTGGATACTTCAGATCGCCGTGCATTGCAATCCCATGCATGTAATCAAGGTTATTTGCATGAATATTTTTTAAAAAAATTACTTGGCTTAAATTAGTAATAATTAAAAAATATAGAAATTTACGATAAAGTTTAGTTAATTTCATTTAATAATCCTAATATAGTCTTATGGTGATTGGAGTCATAAGATGCAACCACCTTTCCATTAGAATCTAAATTTAAGTCGTTACCATTCCAATCACTTATATATCCACCAAATTCTTTAATCAAAAAAGCTTGGGCCATGTAGTCCCAAGGTTTCATATTCGCTTCAACTATTAAATCTACTTTCCCTGATAACAGAAGTCCGTAGGCATAACAATCAGTGCCAAAAACTGGAATTTTTATTTTTTTATAAATATTTCTAATTTTTTCTTGTTGATTATCATCAAACATTAAGAGTGAGGTTGAGGACATAATTAAATCACTAAACTTTTTTTTATCTTTTCTAATTTTACATTTTTTATTGTTAAGTTGAACGTCCCATCCTTTTGCACCAGACCACCTTTGATTCATTATAGGAATATCTATTAAACCCATAATTGGAACATTGTTTTTTAAACAACTTATGAGGGTTCCAAAAAGAGGTTTACCACTTATAAAGCTATGAGTACCATCCAAAGGGTCAATAATCCATACATATTCATTTTCATCCTGATAGTTTTCAAACTCTTCTCCAATAACACCGTGTGAAGGAAATCTTTTTTTAAGTAGCTCTCTGAATTTAGATTCAATTTTTTTGTCTATTTCAGTAACTAAAGTACCGTCAGTTTTTTCTTCAATTTTGAAGTTTTTGAAATAATATTTTTTTAGTATCGATTTGCTTATATCAGCAAATTCATTAGCAAATTTTAGAAGCTCAACATTGTTAAGTTTCATTAAAGTTATTTCAGAGATTCTAGGTAAGAAATTAAATCAGCTCTATCGGTTGGTTTTTTTAAGCCTTTGTAAATCATTTTTGTGCCCTTAATATAATTTTTAGGTTTTTCTAAAAAATTAAAGAGTTCTTCCCTAGACCAAGCTTTTTTATAATTAATGAGGGCATCTGAGTATTTAAAATCATTAATACTTGCTGCCTTTCTGTTGACTATTCCCCATAAAGGAGGACCTACCTTGATTTTTAAGCTATTATCAAAACTATGACAAGCTACACATTGCTTGGCAATTTTTTTTCCCCCTTCAAGATTTGCTTGAGTAAATAACGACTCATAATCAATCTTTTCCTCTTTTACGTCAGTCTCATCATTGTTAGCGGCCACTTCCTCTTCTTCATCTTGCTCTAGGATGATATAACCTTTCTTTTGGTCTTTTTTATTACTGAAAATCTCATCTGCAACTTTGAAAGATTGAAACAGAATTAAAATTGACATAAGTGATAAAAAATATTTATTCATATTAAGACCTTAAAATTTATAACTATTATACTATTATAAATATAGTAAAAGTGATCAATAAAAAAAATAAAAGTTTATTAATAATAATTCCAGCTAGACTAGATTCAACAAGATTAAGTAAAAAATTGATCAGAAAAATATCTGGCGTTCCAATGATTCTTAGGGTTGCTCAATCTGCCACGAACACAAATCTGGGTGATGTCATTGTTGCGACAGATAGTAAACAAATACAAAATCTATGTAAAAAACAAAAGGTAGATTCGATTATAACACCCACTGATATTAAAAGTGGAACTGACAGAGTTTACTATGCTTATGAAAAATTAAAAAAAAAATATGATTTAATTTTAAATCTTCAAGGAGACTTACCAATTTTTACTAAAGAAGTTTTAGAAAAGACAGTTTGTTTGTTTAACGACAAAAAAACTGAGATTGGCAGTGCAGTCTGTGACTTACATGTAAGTGAACTTGAAGACAAAAATATAGTTAAAGCCAAAGTTTTATTTGAGAATAATAATGAAGGTTTTGCGATTGATTTTTGTAGAGTCATTAAAAGTCAAAAATCTTTCTATCATCATATTGGCTTATACATCTATACGTATGATTCTTTAAAAAAATTTGTAAAATTGAAGCAATCTAAAAATGAATTAAAAAGGAACTTAGAACAGATGCGCGCTATGGATAATAAAATGAAAATCAAGCTCGTGAAAGTTAGAGAGATTCCGCCAAGTGTTGATACATTTGAGGATTTACAAAAAATAAGATTGCTTTTTAGGAAAAATAAATAATAGTTTATAAAATGAAAAAAAAAGTTATTTCATTCCAGGGTTTACATGGGGCCTATTCAGACTTAGTTTGCCGTAAATTTTATAAAAGTTTTATAACGTTACCTTGTAATACTTTTAGTGAAGCTATATTAGCAGTTGAAGAAGGCTCTGCAGACCTAGCAATGATTCCAGTTGAGAATAACATTGCTGGTAGAGTTGCTGATATGCATTTTTTATTAGAAACAATCAATCTTAAGATAGTTGCAGAATTTTATCATAAAATTGAGCATCATCTGATGTCAATAAGGCAGTCTGATAAAAAAAAGATCACTAAAGTTTATAGTCATATCCATGCATTGTCTCAGTGTACTAAAAATATAAAAAAGTATAATTTAGAAGCTATTAATTTTATCGATACTGCAGGGGCTGCTAAATTTATTTCAGAAGAAAAAAATGAAAATTTGGCAGCAATTGGTTCTGAATTATCATCAAAAATATATGGGTTAAAAATTTTAAAAAAAAATTTTGAGGATTCAAAAAACAATATTACAAGATTTTTGGCTTTTTCCAAAGAGAGCAAAAATATAAGTGCAAAAAAAAAGGTTATTACATCAATTGTATTTAATACTAAAAATTTGCCTGCCTCTTTGCATAAAGCATTGGGTGGTTTTGCTTCAAATTCAATAAATCTTACAAGGTTAGAAAGTTTCTTTGTAAATAAAAACTTTAAACAATTTTCATTTTTAATTGATGTAGAATCACACCCTGATACAAAAAATTTTAAAAATGCCTTAAAAGAACTTAAGAAATTTGCATCAAAAATTAAAATCCTGGGGTTTTTTGAGGCATCTTCTTTTAGGAAATAAAGTAAAATAATATGTTATTTTAAATTGATTCCTAAAATGTTATTTTTGTTTTTGGGAGTTGGATCTGGACGATGGTTTCGCCAATCCGGTCAGGACTGAAAAGAAGCAGCCGCAACGAATGCTGTTGGGTCAGTTTCCAGCTCCTTTCAAGGGAATTAAATGTCAACGAATAACAACTATATAGTTCTTGCAAGAAAATATAGGCCCAAAAATCTAATAGATGTGATTGGGCAAGAAGACATATGTTCAGTTATTGAAGGTTCAATAAAACTAAATAGAGTGGCTCATGCCTTTCTTTTTTCAGGTACACGAGGAGTTGGGAAAACAACTTTAGCTAGGATTCTTGCAAAAATTCTTAACTGCGAAGAAGTTAAAGAAGAGAAGATACAGGCTTGTCATGAATGTGCAAATTGTATTTCTATTGAAAATGAAAGTAACATGGATGTTGTTGAAATAGATGCAGCAAGTAGAACTGGTGTGGCTGATGTAAGAGAAATAATAGAAAACATCAATTATAAGCCTGTAAGTAGTAAAAAAAAAATTTTTATTATAGATGAAGTTCATATGCTTTCAAAAGCAGCATTTAATGCATTATTAAAAACACTAGAAGAACCACCACCCGATGTAACTTTTATATTTGCCACAACAGAAACAGAAAAAATACCTGTTACGGTTCTTTCGAGATGTCAGCATTTTGCATTAAGAAGAGTTAGCCTTGAATCAATTTCTAAACACTTAATTCAAGTATCAAAATTGGAGGGATACGAATTAGACAACGAATCAAGCCAATTAATAGCGCAGTGCTCTGAGGGTTCTATGCGAGACGCCTTATCAATTCTAGAAAATGTATTAGCAAAAGGTGAAAAAATAAATATTTCAGTTGTTAGAGAGGTTTTGGGTATTAGTGATTTGTCAACAATAATTTTCTTATTTGAGAATTTATGCAAAGGTGATGCAAACTTATCTTTTGATTGCTTTGATAAGTTATATAGACAAGGTGTTTCAATTGACAAACTATCTAAATCTTTGATGAGTCTTGCTTATAATCTCTCCCTTATCAAATCAGGTGTAAAAAATAATTATGAGTTTTTTGATGAGGAATCATTAAAAAAACTAAAGGAAATCTCAAAAAACTTTGAGATGGACTTTATAATAAGATTTTGGGAACTGATGCAAAAGTATGTAAATGAGTTAACTGACGTTTTTAACGAAAAGCAGTGTTTTGAAATGGTAATAATGCGGCTGTGTTATGCCTCTTTACTACCTACACCGTTTGAGATTATCAGAAATAAAAATAATATCAAAAATTTAAAAAAAAATGGTGAGATTCTCAAAGAAAAAACTTTAGATCAAAATAAAAATATGAACCTAAATTCAAACACAGATGGCAATGTTTTAAATGACAATTTGGCTAGAAAAAAAGATGTACTTATAGAAAGTACTGAAAATAACAAGGAAGTTGAACTAAAAAAATTTTCAGATCTAGTGGGCCTTATAGAAAAACAATCTGAAATACGGGTTGCATATCATTTAAAAAACTCTTTTCGATTAGTTAGTTTTTCTGAACCTAAATCTCACAAAGATGTTGGTAATATTGAACTTCAAAGTATTAATGATAACCACGAGTCTAAAAAAATTTTGTGGAGTGCATCTAAAAGTATTGAATTGATTACAAAAAAAAGATGGATTCTTTCTGTTTCAAATAAAATTGGTTTAAAATCTCTTCAAGAATTAGAAGATGAAAAAAAAAATAAAAAAATTGAAATAATTAAAAATGAAAAATTAATAAAAAAAATTCTTGAAATCATTCCTTCTTCTGAAGTAATTTCAGTTAAATCAATAAAAAAAACTATACAGGAAGAGTAAATGACAAATATTTCACAAATTATGAAACAAGCAAAGGCAATGCAAGAAAAGATGGCAGAGGTTCAAAAAAAAGTTGAGGAGACAGAAGTTCAAGGTAGCTCGGGAGGAAACTCTGTAGTGGTAACAATGAATGGAAAACATGAGTTAAAAAGAATTAAGATTGAACCAAATCTTCTTGATAAAAATGAGGTTGAAGTATTAGAGGATTTAATTGTTGCTGCTATGAATGATGCAACAAAAAAAATTTCAGACAATATGAGTAGTGAACTGGGTTCCATGTCTTCAGGCATGGGCTTACCTCCTGGAATGAAGTTGCCTTTTTAAATTAAATGTCTGCTTTAAGTGATCTTATCGATCTTTTCTCAAAGCTTCCTGGTCTTGGTCCAAGATCGGCACGTAGAATTGTTCTTTATCTATTAAAAAATAAAGAACGAGTAATTCCGAATATTTCAGAGATGCTTGAAAATTTAAAGACTTCCGCAATTTTTTGTAAGATTTGTGGTAACATTGATACGAGTTCACCCTGCAGTATTTGTTCTGATAAAAGTAGAAAAAGTGAAAAAGTATGTGTTGTTGAAGATATTGGTGATCTTTGGGCAATTGAAAAAAGTAGAGCATATAATGGTCGGTATCATGTTCTAGGTGGTGTATTATCTGCAATTGATGGAATTGGTCCTGATGAGTTAAACCTGATTTCTCTTTTTCAAAGGGTTAAAAATGGTGAAATTGAGGAACTTATTATAGCAACTAATGCAACAATGGAGGGACAAATTACAGCCCAATTTATTGCTGATAGTTGTAAAAATGATAAATTAAAAATTACTCGGTTGGCTCAAGGCATGCCAATTGGAGGTGAATTAGACACTTTAGATTATAATACTTTATCAACAGCTTTTGATTCAAGGTCTGAAATGAAAGCTAATCATTAGATTCTAGCCTTATAAGCTTATCTTTTTTGTTACTAATTTTTTTTGTGGTAATTAAAATATCATTTAAGTCACTTTGTGCATTTGAAAAATGAGAGTCCATTTTTTTTACTCTTCCTTCAAGTCTTGAAATTTCGTTTGTTAAATCTTTGAGATGTTGATAAATAATTTGAGAATTTTCATTTATTTTGTGATCTTTAATTAGACTGACCATGTAGTTAAGCACTATCCATAAGGTTGTTGGGGATATAAGAAATGTTTTGTATTCATAAAATTTTTCTGTTAGGTCAGGAATAATATTGAAGATTTCCAAGTAAATTTGTTCGCTTGGTATAAATACTAGTGCTATTTCAGATGTTTCCCCTGGAATAATATATTTGTTTTTTACATCCAATATGTGATTCGATATATCTGACTTAAATATTTTAGTATATCTAAGTTTCTCCTCTTTATTTTTAGATTTGAGAATTTTTTCATAGCTTTCTCTTGGAAACTTGGCATCAATGCATAGGTTATTTAAATTTCCATTTGTTTTTAAAATACAATCGACTCTGCAACTATTTGAAAGAGTTTTCTGAAATTCATAATTGTTTTTAGGAAGATAATCACTTATTAGATTTTCTAAAATTATTTCACCAAACCTTCCTCGCTGTGACGTGTTTGAAAGAATGTTTTTTAAATCTATAACATTATCTGTTAGACCAGATATATTCTGTTGAGCTCTGTCAATTAACGAAATTCTTTCTTTAATTTGATGAAGATTATTTGAGTTTTGATTTGATGATTTTTCAAACTTAGAGTCAATAACATTAAAATTTTTTTCAATCATTTCTAAAAGTGATTTTTCTAAATTTTCTTGTCTTTCAAGTAAAAACTTAAGTTTTTCAGAACTACCAGAATTTGAAAAAAAAAATTGAAAACATAACATTATTAAGAGTATGCTAAATAAAAAAATGATGATGTAATGTTCTAAACTCATCTGAATAACTTGAAATGACAATACTAAAGATATTAACCATACCAGATCCAAGATTGAAGCACAAATCTTCTAATATAGGGGTTTTTGACAAAGAACTAAAAACAATAGTTAAAAATATGTATGAAACTCTTTATGCATCAGGAAATGGAATTGGACTCGCGGCTCCTCAAGTAGATATAAGAAAAAGGATTGTCGTAATAGATTTAAATGAGGATGGAAAGTCATCTCCAATTACTTTTATAAACCCAAGGATAATAAAATTTTCTGATGAAAAGTTTGTTAATCAAGAAGGTTGTTTGTCCGTTCCTGAATATTATGCAGATGTTGAGAGAGCTAAAGAGGTTGAAGTTGAATGGTTTGATGATACGGGCGTAAAATATAAAAAAACTCTTTCTGGTCTTATGTCTATATGTATTCAACATGAGATTGATCATTTAGATGGTATATTATTCGTTGATCATTTATCGACCCTAAAAAGAAAAATGGCAATTCAAAAGATAAAAAAATCAAAAAAAAATATAAGAAATAATGAGTGATCTTACGGGAGTAAAAGTTGGTTTTTTTGGTACACCTGATTTTGCATTAAAATTTCTTAATTATTTATATGAAAATAATGCTGATATATCATTCATTGTAACACAGCCAGCCTCTGTGTCTGGGAGAGGAAAAAAAATTAATCCCTCACCAGTAGAAAGATGGGGGGTGGAAAAAAATTTAAAGGTATATTCTCCAAAAAAAGTAAATGACCAAAATTTTAGAAAAGAAATAAAGAAAGAAAAGGTTGATTTTATAGTTGTTGTTGCCTATGGAAACTTAATAGATGATTTTATAATTAATTTCCCAAAATTTTTAACAATTAATGTCCATGCCTCACTACTTCCAAAGTGGAGAGGAGCTGCTCCTATACAAAGATCTATTCTTAATGATGACAAAGAAACGGGTATTTGCATTATGAAGGTAGATGAAAAATTAGATGCAGGACCGATAATAAAATTAGAAAAAATTAAAATTAATTTTGATGATGATGCAGGTTCCATATACGAAAAAATGATTTCAGTAGGCTTACCTTTATTAGTTAAAGCAATTAAAGATATTATGAAAAAAAATTACAAAATGATCTTTCAAAAAGAATATCTTTCAACATATGCAAAAAAAATAAAAAAAAGTGAGACTAGAATCAAATGGCAAGATAATGCAGAAGAAATTAATCTTAAGGTAAGAGCATTTAATCCATTTCCAGGAGCATGGACAAAAATTAGTGGAGAAGATAATAAAAGAATTAAGATTTTAAAGTCAGAGATAGTAAAAAAAAAAGTGATATCTAAAGGAAATTTGGATGTTGGAAATGTTTCGGATAGTTTGGTAGTTAAATGTGGTAACGGATTTTTAAAAATCCTTGAGCTTCAGCTTGAGGGAAAAAAAGTACTAAACAATGAAGAGTTTTTAAATGGATATGAAATAAAAAACCTTACTCTTGAATAATGCCAAGAATTAAACTTAAAATAGAATATGATGGTACTAAGTATGTTGGATGGCAAGCTCAAACAAACGGGGTTTCTATTCAAGGTGAAATTGAAGACTCACTTAAAAAAACTTTTAATCAGAAAATTAAACTTTATGTGGCTGGAAGAACTGATGCAGGAGTTCATGCATTAAGTCAAGTTGCTCACTTCGATATTGAAAATTTATCTATTGAAACTGAAAAAATTTTTAAAGCCCTAAATTTTTTTTTAAAAAAAAAAAAAATAAAATAACTATATTAGAATCAAAAATTGCAAATAAAGGATTTCATTCACGTTTCTCTGTAAAAAAAAAGCACTATCTTTATCAAATTTTAAATAGAAATACTCAGTCATATATTTACGAAAATAAGGTTTGGTTTATTCCTCAGAAAATTAACATTGAAAGAATGAAAAATGCTTCAGAATATTTTTTAGGAAAAAACGATTTAAATGCTTTTAGATCTGTTGATTGCCAGGCAAATTCATCAATAAGAACAATAGATGAAATAAAAATAAAAAAAGAATCAGATTTTGTTAAATTTAGAATATCAGGAAAATCATTTTTGCATAATCAAGTTAGAATAATGGTTGGAACTCTGATTCAGGTAGGAAAAGAAATTTTAAAAGAAAGGGATATAAAAAGAATTATTCAATCTAAAGATAGAAAAAATGCAGGTCCTACAGCACCAGCCTCTGGACTCTATTTGGAAAAAATTATTTACTAGTTCTTAGCGTTGAAAACATTATTTATGAAATAAAGATAAATTTTTGATAAACTCTCTAAATCTTTTATATTTATATTTTCGTTTGTTTTATGCATAGTTTTTCCAACAATTCCAAATTCAATAACGGGACAAATTTTTGATATAAATCTTGCATCTGAAGTGCCCCCAGATGTACTTAACTTAGGTGTTTTTGTTGTTACTTTTTTTATTGAATCAACTAAAGGATCTACAAGTTTTTTAGAACTATTATGAAAAGATTCTCCAGAAACCTTTATATTTAGTTCGTAGTCACTTTTTGTTTTTTTAAGTCTTTGTTTTATAAGTTTAATAATATCTTTAGATTTATGCTTATCACTAAACCTTACATTAAATTTAATTGTTGCCCTATCTACAACTAAATTAGTTACATTATTTCCCACATCGATTGAGGTAATTACCAATTTGGAGGGTTGAAATAATTTAGACCCTCTATCAATAGGAAGTCTAAGTTGATCACAAATTTTTAAAAGATCATCAATGGGGTTCTTACATTTTTCAGGATAAGCAACATGCCCCTGGATACCTTTAACGATAATTTCTCCGTTAAGACTTCCTCTTCTTCCTACTTTTATCATCTCTCCTAGATAATTAGGGTTTGTAGGTTCTCCAACTAGACATAAGTCAATTTTATGGTGTTTTTTTTTTAACCAGTTTACCAAGCTTTTTGTTCCAAAGTCTGCTTCACCTTCTTCGTCGGCTGTTAAAAGAAAAGATAAAGAACCATTAAATTTATTTTTACAACTTGACAAAAACTCCAAAGATGCATGCATAAAAGCGGCAATCGCTGTCTTCATATCTGATGCTCCTCTTCCATAAAGAAAACCATTTTTTATTGTTGGTTTAAAGGGGTTGGTGGTCCAATCCTTTAAATTCCCTGCAGGAACTACGTCAGTATGTCCTGCAAAACATAAGTTTGGGCCTTCTCCTCCTTTGATTTCGGCGTAAAGATTTTTTATTTTTTTGTTTCCAAATTCAAGAAGATGACAATTAAAATTATTTTTTTTCAAAATTTTTTCTATAAATTCTAGTGAGCCAGCACTGTTTGGTGTAACACTTTTAAACCTTATAAGATCCGATGAAAGCTTGATTAGATTCATTAGGACCTTAATAGTTCATTGATAGACGTCTTAGATCTTGTTTTTTCATCAACTTTTTTGACAATTACAGCACAATAAAGATTTAAATCCTGAGAAAAGCTTTCTGGCTTATTTGTCGAAATTGTTCCTGGAACAACCACAGAATAAGGTGGTACTCTGCCAAAGAATATTTCTCCAGTGTCTCTGTCAACTATTTTAGTTGACGCCCCAATATAGACCCCCATTGAGATAACACTTCCAGTTTCGACTATCACACCCTCTGCAATTTCAGATCTAGCTCCAATAAAACAATTGTCTTCAATTATCACTGGGTTTGCCTGTAAAGGTTCTAAAACACCCCCAATACCTGCACCACCTGAAATATGAACATTTTTTCCAATTTGGGCGCAAGATCCAACCGTAGCCCATGTATCAATCATTGTACCAGAGTCAACATATGCACCAAGGTTAACAAAGCAAGGCATAAGTACGACATTTTCTGCAATATGCGAGGAGTACCTTACAACTGCTCCAGGGACTGATCTGAAACTTCTCTTTGTCCATTCATCCTCAACCCATCCAGATGTTTTTAAGTTAACTTTGTCATACCAGGTATATTGCCCTCTTCTTGAGTTTGATATTCCACTAGAAAATATAGAGTTGTCGTTTACTTTGAATGACATTAGGATTGCTTTCTTTATCCATTCATTAGTAATCCATGTCTCATTATTTTTTTCACATATTCTTATAACGCCTCTATCAAGCTGATCCAAAACAACATTAATTGTTTTAGTTAAATTTTTGTTACCGGGGTTAATTGATTCTTTTTCATCCCAAAAATTTTCAATAGTTTTCTGAAGTTCTGTTTTTTTCATATTTGTGCCTAGTTATATGTTTTATTAATTGTGTTTAAAGCTTCTAATATACTCTTAAATCTAAAATCAATGAATGGTTGAGTTGATTTTTTTTTATTTTTTAAATCCTTAATGTGAATAGTTGTTATTCCATATTTATGGGCATTCTCAAGATTTTTTTCAAGGTCTTCAAAATATACACAAGCCTGAGCTTTAATTTTATTTTTTTTTAAATAAGTGATTAGAGGCTGAACTGAGGGTTTAGGTATATATTTGCTTCTTGTTATATCAAGAATATACTCAAAAAGACTTTCTATACCAAGTGAATTGAGAACTTTTTTTGCATAATCGTGATCACCATTAGTATAAATAATTTTTCTTCCTGGTAACTGGTTAATTTCTTTGAATAGGCCAGGACATTTTTTTAATTTGCTAAGGTCAACATCATGAACATATTTTAAAAACTCATTAGGTTGTACTTGGTAGTGCTTTGTCAACCCAGAAAGAGTAGTCCCGTATTCTTTATAGAATTTCTTCTGAATTTTGAAAGCTTCTTTCTCGGATATATTCAATCTTGAAGATATAAACTTTTTCATCCGTATGTCAATTTGATCAAAAATCTTTGTCTTCGAATCATAAATTGTATTGTCTAGATCAAAAATCCAAAAGTTTTTTTTCTCAAAATTTCTTTTAAGCATTTAATTAGTGATTAGTGTACCAACACCATGTTCAGTAAAGATTTCTAATAATATTGAATGTTCAAGTCTTCCATCAAGAATGACTGCTGCTTTGACCCCATTTTTTACAGCTTCGACACAAGTCTCAACTTTTGGTATCATTCCTCCAGAGATAGTTCCATTATTAATTAATTTCTTAACTTCGGATATCTTAATTTGGGTTAACAAGTTACCTTTTTTATCTAATACTCCTTTGACGTCAGTTAATAGAATTAGTCTTTCTGATAGAATAGATGCAGAAATAGCTCCAGACATTGTATCAGCGTTGATATTGTAGGTTTCAAATTTTTCTCCATATCCAATTGGAGATATAACTGGAATAAAATCAGTTTGAATGCACCATTTTAAGAAGTCGGTATTAATTTTACTAGGTAGACCTACAAAACCTAAATCTAATATTTTTTCGATTTCACCTCTGGCTTTTTTTTTTTTAAATTTTTTGGTTTTGGCTAATAAAGCATCTTTTCCTGAAAGGCCGATAGCCATCCCCCCCTCTTTGTTAATTTCCATAACTATTTCTTTATTAATTGAACCAGATAAAACCATTTCAACAATATCCATAGTTTCTTTATCTGTAACCCTTAAACCATCAACAAAAGAACTCTTGACTTTTAGTCTGTCTAACATTTTTTTTATTCTTGGCCCCCCTCCATGAATTACAATAGGATTGATGCCAACTTGCTTAAGAAGCACGATGTCCCTTGCAAAACTTGAGGAAAGCTTATCTTCGCCCATCGCTGAGCCACCATATTTAATTGTTATATTTTTTCCAGCATACCTTTGCATGAATGGTAATGCTTGAGATAAAATTGATGTTTGCTTCAGCCAGTCGCCACCTTTTGATTCAGAAATTTTAATCATTAATATTTTGAGATTTGAATAAAAATTTTTTTAATAAAATTATCCCATTACTTTCCTTAATACTAGTATTAAAGATATTTTTATTAAACTCTTTTTTTATAAGATTAAGAGATTCATTATTTTCTTTTAAAAGTTTTAAATTTTTTATTTTATCTTTTTTTGTAAAGACAAAAATAATTTCTTTTTCGGAAATTTTTTCAAGAAGCTTTATAATTGATAAATCAATTGGTTTTAAAAGATGTCTAGAGTCAATTAACAGAAAAATCTTTTTTAAATTTTCTCTTTTTTGAAAATATTGATCTAATAATAAATCTAATTTGAAGATTTGTTTCGCGGAGATTTTTGAAAAACCATAACCCGGAAAGTCAACAATTCTTAAAATATTTTTATACTGAAAAAAAACTAAGGATTTAGTTCTTCCAGGTGTTCTTGAAGTTTTTGCAATTTTTTTTTTTGTCAAAGAGTTTATGAGGGAGGACTTTCCAACATTAGAGCGACCCCAAAAAATAAATTCAGGTATTTGATCTGAAGGAAGTTCTTTAAAAGAGTGAACTTCTTTGATAAACTTCCAATCTTCACTCACGGATTATTCCAAATTTTAATTATTCTTTTTTTTGTTTTTTTAATAAAATATATTGTTGCCCTATAGATAATACATTATTCACAGTCCAATACACGACCATTCCAGAGGGAAAAGTGGCTAATAAAAAAGTAAAAATAAAAGGTAACATCATAAAAATTTTGGCCTGAATAGGATCAGGAGGTGGAGGGTTAATTTTTTGTTGTAAATACATTGTAAGCCCCATAAGAAGTGGCCAAATTCCTATAGTCAAAAATAATGGTGGGTCCCAAGGAATTAATCCAAAGAGGTTAAATAAACTGGTAGGATCAGGAGCTGATAAATCTTTAATCCAACCGAAGAAAGGGGCATGCCTCATTTCTATTGAAACAAATAGAACTTTGTATAATGCAAAGAAAATTGGGATTTGAATTAAGATAGGAAGACACCCTGCCGCAGGGTTAATTTTTTTTTCTCTATAAAGAGCAAACATTTCTTGGTTCATTTTTTGTTTATCATCTTTATATCTTTCTCTTACTCTCTGAATTTCTGGTGTTAAGATTCTCATTGAGTTCATTGATTTAAATGATTTATTTGCTAGAGGAAATAGAATAATTCTTATAAAAATTGTAAGAATTATAATTCCAACTCCAAAATTTTGGAATTTAGTAGATAAAAAATTAAGAGCATAAAAAAGAGGTTTGGTAAGAAAATAGAACCAACCAAAATCTACTGATAAATCAAGCTTATTCACATTGAGTTGTTTGATGTAGTTGTCAATCAATGGTACTTCTTTAGCCCCAGCAAAAACATAAGATTTTGAGATTAGGCTTTCATTTGGTTTTACAGATTTTACATTATTATTTATAAAATCTATTTGAATTGAATTACGTTGATTATTTAAAGTTTTAAACCTTGCCTTAAATGATTCGTTTGTGTCTGGAAAAATTGCAACTTGCCAATAGTGGTCAGTGTAACCTATCCATCCGTTTGTTGTAGATTCAACAATTTCTTTATCTTCTTGAAGCTCGTCATAGGAGACTTCTTTTAAAGTATCATTAAAAACTCCAAGTGGGCCTTCATGGAGTATAAAAAACTTGTTTTCAGGTTCATAGTTTTTTCTTCTTAAATAGGAGAAATTTGTTAAGTCAATTGTTTCAGATGTACCGTTTATCACTTGGTCTGTGATAGTTATCATAAAATTTTTATCAAAAGAAATTTCTCTAATAATTTTAAGTCCTTTATTGTTAGACCATTCCAGTTTTATTTTCTCATTGTTGAAGTTCTCTTTAGAGGCTTTCCAAAGGCTATCTTTATCTGGAAGCTCTATGGATTTGTCAGTGGATGCCCAACCCATCCTCAGAAAGTATGGTGAATTACTACTTTCTTTATAAAGAACACGAACTTTTTCTTTTTTTTCAATTGTTCGAAAATAATCACTTAAAATTATATCATCAATTGTAGCTCCAAATAAGTTGATGCTTCCCTCAATTCTATTTGATTTAAATTGTACCCGGCTTTCAGAAGATTTATTTTTGTTTGATTTTTTTACTAATGAGGTATCTATTGTGGGTATATTTTTGTCAGCAGTTTCTTTAGAGACATTTTTATTTAATTGTTTTTCATCAGATTCATTTGTATTGGGAGCGAAAAAGAAGTCGAAACCAATTAAAATGACTAGTGAGAAAACGACAGCGAGTAATAAGTTTTTTTGATTATCCATTTTTACAAAATATACTAATATAAGAAACTTAACGAACTTTCAATGACTTTAGAAATTCTATTTATTTAAAATTTCTTTAATATCCTTTTCTATTTCAGCAAATGAATGATTTAATATTTTTTTCTTTGGTATTATTTCAAAGGAAATAGAATTTTTGATAGTCTTCCAATTTTTTCTAATTATTGATCTGAATATTCTTTTCAAGTAGTTTCTTTTTACAGCATTTCCAATCTTTTTGCTTACAGTTAGCCCATATTTTGTGAAATTGGGATCTTTCTTAATGTTTACAATTACAAATTTACCGTGCAGTGATCTACATTTATTTCTTAAACCTATAAATTCTGACCTTTTTTTTAGTCTATTAGATTTATCAGGCAGATAAGGTTTTTCTACCTTTTTGTCTTCTTCTGATGAGTACTTTTTTTCCACCTGGTGTAGACATTCTGGATCTAAATCCATGCCTTCTTTTTCTTACAATATTACTTGGTTGATAAGTTCTTTTCATGATTAAACTTTTATACCAAATTTGTCATCTTTGTAAAATAAAAATTATTTTCCTCTTACTGATCCATCTCTTCTGGAATCTGCAACTCCTATGTAAGACTTTTTTCTTTTTTTAATGATAGCAAGCCCACTAGTTAGCTTCCTGATTTTTGCACTTTCTGATGATATATTATTTAATTTTTTTTTTTTCAAAAAAACTTTTTCCATTTATTTTTAAGAAGTTCGGTCTTTCAACAATCTCTCTTATTTTGTAGTTAGAAAAAAAATCTTCACTTACAACTCTAAATACATATGAAATTATAGCTTTACCTCCAGGTGAACCAACTGTCATGTAAAAATTGTCATGTTTATCGAAAATAATTAGTGGCGACATAGAACTCAATGGTTTTTTGTTACCTTGTGGGATATTTTTAAGAACTTTTCCATTGATATCTGTTGTTTTGAATCGGAAATCAGTAAGTTGATTATTTAGAAAAAAACCATCAGTAACAAGTCTTGAGCCGAATGAACTTTCAATACTTGATGTAACAGAAATTACATTTTGGTATTTGTCTACTAAAGTGAAATGACTTGTTGAGTTAAGGATTTCGTCAAGGTCTTCATTGATTAAACTAATCTTGAGTTTTTTAAATAAGTTGAATTGTTTTGAAAGAAATCTAAGATCTAACAATTCATCTACATTTACATCATCAAAAGTATCGTCTCCAAGATATTTGTCTCTCAGGTAATATACAAAATTTAATATAGACAATTTAAGTGTAAAATTTTCTTCTGAGTTTGCTGTTTTATCTTTATGATACAAATTTTCGTAAAGTTTAAGTGCCTGTATTATACTTATAGTTCCTGATGAAGGTAAACTAGGTCCACAAACTTTAAATCCATTTTTTAACCTACGACAGAGTGCATTTTTTTTGTTAACTTTATAATTTGCTAAATCAGTATTTGTCATAAAGCCTGGGTTTTTTGAGCTTTTTATTTTTTTAACGATATTTGAAGCTATTTTACCATCATAAAAGTCCTCAATATTTTCTGATATTTTTTCTAAGGTATTGGCGTAGTCATAATTAAAAAACTTTTTTTTAGGGTTGTTTAGTATTTTTTTAAATTTTGAATTAGGATCTAAATCAAATAAGTATTTCTCTTTTTTTAAAGCACTAACAAGCCTTTTAGGTGGAATAATCCCTTCATTAGCAAGTTTAGTAACTGGTTTTAGTAAATATTTCCATTTAATTGTGCCATAGTCTTGGCTAAGTTCATATAAAGTCTTTAAGGTTCCTGGAGTGCCAACAGACAACCCTCCAACCACCGCAGAAAAAAATTTTTTGGGTTTTTGGTTTTCATCAAGAAATAAATTCTCATTAATATTTTTAGGTGCAGTTTCTCTTCCTTCATAAGTCATAATTTTTTTTGAAGCATTATCAAAAAAAGTTATAAATAGTCCTCCTCCAAGTCCTGACGATTGAGGTTCTACTAAGCCTAAAGCTATTTGTATAGAAACAGCTGCATCATACACAGTTCCTCCATTCACAAGAATATCATATCCAATTTTTGTGGCGTAATCATTAGCTGTAACTACAATTATATTAGATCCTACATAATATTTATTATTATAGGTGGATTCAGTTTTGTAAGGCTCTGGATCAATGTAAACATCCTCAGAATATGAGTATGATTGCATTATACAAAGTAAAAATATTATTAGAAAAATTTTTATTCTCTTTATAATCATAAAATATGCTATTTTAAAAAATCTAATGCTAATTGTATAAAAATAATTTGCTAATGTTTTTGAAAAAAAAAAAAATATTTGAGAAATTTAAAAAAAAGATACCCATTATTTGTATTACATCATATACAGCGCCAATTGCTAAAATTGCAGACAAATATGCAGATATAATTTTAGTTGGTGACTCTGTCGGACCTGTTTTGTATGGATTCAACTCAACAAGAAAAGTAAGTATTGACTTAATTTTACAGCATGCAAAAGCTGTTGTAGGGCAAGCTAAAAATTCAATGGTTGTGGTTGATATGCCATATGGGACTTATGAAAAAGATGCTAAATTAGCTTATAAAAATGCAAAAAAAATTATATCAGAAACTGGAGCAGATGCAGTTAAACTAGAAGGCGGAGAAAAATTTTTTGATACAATTACGTTTCTTATAAAAAAAAAAATTAATGTGATGGGCCATATTGGCCTTCTACCTCAAAAACACGATGGAAAGTATCCAATTTATGGAAGAAAAAAAAATGAAGAAAAAAAGATATTGGATGATCTTGGTTCTTTAGAGCAAGCTGGCGTTTTTTCAATTGTAATCGAGTGCACAGTCGAGTCAATTGTTAAAAAGTTAATGAAAAAATCAAATACTCCTATTATTGGTATTGGTGCTACATCAGAATGCGATGGACAAATTCTTGTTGCTGAAGACCTTCTGGGTTTAACTGATTTTAATGCTAAATTTTTAAAAAAATATTCGAACTTAGATGCGATAATTTCCCGAGCATTTGAAAAATTTTCATCAGATGTTGTAAAAAGAAAATATCCGCAAAAAAAAAATTATTATAAGTAAAATGATAATAGAAAATACAAAAGCACTTGTAGAAACTTTAGATAACATAAGGCAAATAAAAAAAATCAATTTTATTCCTACAATGGGAAACCTTCATGATGGACATTTAAGTCTTATAAAAAAGTCACAAAAAAAAGGTTTTTTTTCACTCGTAAGTATATACGTAAACCCACTTCAATTTTCTGAGAAAAACGATTTTAAAAATTATCCAAGAACTTTAAATAAGGATTTGGAACTACTGAAAAAACATAATATCAATTTAATTTTTTTGCCAAAAAAAAGTTTTGCAGACACATCTTTTTCAGTTGATATTGGAAAAATAGGTAATAAATTATGTGGCGTTGACAGACCTGGTCATTTTTCAGGTGTTGCGCTGGTAATTTTGAAATTTCTCAATTTAATTCAACCTCATTTTATGACATTAGGACAAAAGGATTATCAACAGATCTTGGTAATTAAAAAATTAATTAAGGATTTTTTTTTTAAAACAAAATTAATAACCATATCAACAAGTAGAGAAAAAAATGGTTTGGCTATGTCATCACGTAATCAATTGATAAGTGATAAAAGAAAACATTTAACTAAAATGATATTTGAGACTATGAATAATATTGCGTTTGATATTGAAACCTTGGGGTTAAAAAAAAGTAAAATAAATTACTTTAGAAGAAAGCTTTTGAAAGTGGGTATCGAAAAAGTTAATTATATTGAAGTGCTCAAAGAAGAAAGTTTGTCTGACTTAGATAGTACTCCAGCTAAATGTAGAATATTTATCTCGATAACAATAGATGGGGTAAGACTTATTGATAATATGGCGATGAGAAAGGGATTAGTGAAAAAGGAGGGTTTGATCAGAACTGTTGAGAAAAAAAACTAGTTTTTGAGGTAAATATGAACTTCTTCAGCTTGAGCGGAGGTACTATTGGATGATGCTAATGAAACTCTTTCAGATGGAACACCCATTTCCACAACCTTATTGAAAACTTCGGATGCTCTTTGTCTTGCTTTATCGGCAAAGCTTGCCCCACCAGTAGGGCTAACGGCTACTACCTCAAAGCTAGCTGAAGGCATCTGCTCAAGAGCGTTAGAAATAGATTCGAACAGTGCTGTTGAGTAATCAAAATTAGTGTCATCAAACTTTATAACTAATATAGCATTATCATAATTAAGTGGAGCAATTTTGATTGTGTTAATTGAACCTGATTCTTCTCCAGTAGTTTGAGTGGTAGACGATTGGGAAGCTCTAGTTGGAGGAGTAGAAACTCTTCCACCGAATTTACCTACTTCTACATCTGCCGATAACTCTTTCATATATTGTCTTTCAGAATTTAATATTTGAATCTCTCTAGAAATCTTTTCTTCTAACTCATCCATTAAGCGGGCGTACAAGACAAAGGTTCTTTGAACATCGTCTTTAAGAACTTTAAGTTGATTATGATCCTCATCAATAGCTCCTGAGATAAAGAAGCTTGAATCAATTGCATTTTTTAAGTGTGTTATTAATGCAGCATCAGCCGTAACACGGTTGTTTACAATTTGTAAATTATTTACATTATTTTGTATATCTTCAAGAGCTCTTTGAGCATCATTCCATTGCCCCACAAGGATAGGGTTTCCAGGAGTTGTTCCAATCTGTAATCTAGAACGTATGGCACTTGAAAGACCTTGATAAACTGATGTTTGCTCATCAACAAGATCTTTGAATCTCAAAAAGTCATTGTTGTGGGATGAAACTGCATTTTGAATGCTGGATAAATCAGCTCTAAATTGGTTGATTTTTCCACCAACAAATGTACCTGTTGGTCCAGTATCGTAGGCAACTTGAGGTTGTGCTACTGCTGGCTGAGCATACTGCGACGGAGGTATTTCTTGGGAAGGAGATTCAGCAGATTCGATCGTGGCTGGAACATCCTCTAAAGCAGGTGGAGCTACCACTTCTTCATCTGATAAAGATGGAAAAACATAGTCTTGAACTCCTGTACAAGAGTAGGTAGAGAGAATAAATAAAAAAATGAATGGTTTGATGAGATTTTTTTTCATAATATATTATGTTTGGTTTAAATTAATTAGTATCATAAATTTTTGTTAACAAATAAAGAATAGATATATCCTATAAAAAATTTAAAATAAACAAAAAAATATTAATTATTGATTCAATAACTGTCTATTTTTTTTTTAAATTTTTTTTTGATTAACTTTTTTGTATTTTTTTTGTTTGTGAAGCGCCCGTAGCTCAATTGGATAGAGCATCTGACTACGGATCAGAAGGTTGGGAGTTCGACTCTCTCCGGGCGCGCCATAATCTTTTTATATACTAGTGGTTGACATTAAATTAACGTTTATTACTATATATAGTGTTCTTTAAACTTTCGTAGGAAATTATTATGCAAAACTCTACTTCTCTCAATGTTCTTTCTTTGGATAAAAATATCCAAAAACTTAATAGTAAAAATGTTAGAGAAAAATCGTTTCTAAAGCCTAATTACTCAAGAGATGAAAATCTTACAGATTTTGGAAAGGCTACACTTTTGGACAGATACTTGCTGCCCGGGGAAAAATTTCAAGATATGTTTTTGAGAGTGTCAAAATGCTATTCAGATGATGACGATCACGCAAAAAGAATTTACGATTACATTTCAAAGTTATGGTTTATGCCAGCAACACCAGTTTTATCAAATGGCGGAGCAAAAAGAGGTCTACCAATTTCCTGCTTTTTAAATACTGTTCACGACAGCCTTGATGGAATTCTTTCAACGTGGAGTGAAAATGTTTGGTTAGCTTCAAATGGAGGGGGGATTGGAACTTATTGGGGAGAAGTCAGATCAATAGGTGAAACTGTAAAAAAATCTGGCCAGACATCCGGCATAATACCTTTTGTTAGAGTTATGGACTCCCTAACTCTTGCTATATCTCAAGGTTCTTTGAGAAGAGGATCAGCAGCATGTTATTTAGATGTTCATCATCCTGAAATCGAGGAATTTTTGGAAATTAGAAAACCATCTGGTGATTTTAATAGAAAAAGTCTTAATTTACATCACGGCATCAATATTACGGATGAATTCATGGAATGCGTTAAAAACAACAAAGAATTTACGTTAAGAAGTCCTAAAACCAATGAATCTTTGAAAAAAATCAATGCCAGAGAATTATGGCAGAAAATTTTAGAAACTAGGATGCAAACTGGTGAGCCATATTTAGTTTTTATTGATACGGTTAATAAAAATATGTCTAAACACCAGAAGAAAAAAGGTATGAAAGTTAAAACTTCTAATTTATGTAGTGAAATTATGCTCCATACAGGCCTTGACCATCATGGCAAAGAAAGAACAGCTGTTTGCTGTTTATCATCGGTTAATTTGGAAAAATGGGACGAATGGTCAAAAGACGAAAATTTTATTCAAGATATTATGAGATTTCTTGATAATGTTTTAGAAGATTTTATCAAGAATGCTCCGGATTCCATGAAACATGCTGCGTATTCTGCAAAAATGGAAAGGTCAGTGGGGCTGGGTGCAATGGGTTTTCATAGCTTCCTACAGAAGAAAGGAATACCATTTGAAAGCGCACTAGCAAAAAGCTGGAATATAAAATTTTTTAAATATTTAAAGCAAGAGGCTGATAAGGCATCAGTGATATTAGCAATTGAAAAAGGTGCATGTCCTGATGCAAAAGAGGCGAATGTAAAAGCAAGATTTAGTCACAAGTTGGCGATAGCACCAACAGCTTCGATTAGTATAATTTGTGGGGGGGCAAGTGCATGTATTGAACCAATTCCTGCCAACATATATACTCACAAAACATTATCAGGTTCATTTACAGTAAAAAATAAATATTTAGAAAAACTTTTTGAAGAAAAGGGAATAAATAATGAAATCATTTGGCAGAGTATTCTGGAAAATGATGGTTCTGTTGGTCACCTGAAAGAGTTATCATCCGAAGAAAAAGATTGCTTTAAAACAGCATTCGAAATAGATCAAAGATGGATAATTGAAATGGCTTCTGATAGAACACCATTTATATGTCAAAGCCAATCAATAAATCTATATTTGTCAGCTGATATAGACAAATGGGATTTAATGATGCTTCACTGGAAAGCATGGGAGCTTGGTGTAAAAAGTCTTTATTATTGCAGGTCCAAGTCTATTCAAAGAGCAAGTTACGCTGGTGTAGAGGGTGATAATACAAGCAATTGGCCAAAAAAAAATATTACAGAAACAAAAACTGACTATGAGGAGTGCTTGTCTTGTCAATAGGCTGAGCTAAGAGCATTTATGGATGGATTTAAAGAAAAAATTGATGAAAAAGTAGGATTACTTACATCCTCACATTCATACAAACCTTTTAGATACCCATGGGCCTATGACTTTTGGAAAAGGCAGCAACAAGTTCATTGGATGCCTGAAGAAGTTCCATTAGGAGAAGATTGTAAGGATTGGGCAGTGAAGTTAAATGATAATGAAAGGAACCTTTTAACACAAATATTTAGATTTTTCACTCAATCTGATGTTGAGGTGAATGATAATTATATGGAGAGATATTCTCAGGTTTTTAAACCAACTGAAGTCAAAATGATGATGTCTGCTTTTTCAAATATTGAGACTGTACATATTGCAGCATACGCACTCTTACTTGAAACAATCGGCATGCCAGATACAGAGTTTTCTGCTTTTTTAAAATATAAAGAAATGGCAGATAAACATGATTATATGCAACAATTTACTGTCGACTCCAACCATGAAATAGCAAAGACTGTAGCCATGTTTGGAGGATTTACAGAGGGTTTACAACTTTTTGCTAGCTTTGCTATGCTCCTAAATTTTCCAAGACATAATAAAATGAGAGGAATGGGACAAATTGTAACGTGGTCGGTAAGGGATGAATCTCTTCATTGTGAAGGAATGATAAAACTTTTTCACGAGTTTGTTAAAGAAACAAAATGTATGACTAAAAAGTTGCAAAGTGAAATTATTGAATGTTGTGAAAAAGTTGTAAACCTGGAGGATAATTTCATTGACCTTGCTTTTGAACTCGGACCAGTTGAGGGAATGGAACCATGTGATATAAAAAACTACATAAGATATATTGCGGACTGGAGACTAAAGCAACTAAAATTAGGACCAATTTTTGGTATTAGAAAACATCCTCTTCCTTGGTTAACTGAAATACTAAACGGAGTTGAACATGCAAATTTTTTCGAAGCTAGAGCTACTGAATATTCCAAAGTAGCAACAAGAGGTTCTTGGGAAGGAAAAGATGGTGTGTGGGAAAATTTTGATAAAAAGTTAGTTAGCTTTTAAGGTCAAAACCTTTCTAACTTTTTTCTACGTATATTGACTGCGAAGGAAAGGCAAAAGAGCCTCTTCTTTTTTCGACTATCTCCTTAATATCAACTGCAAGTAGGCTTTTAGCCTCTAAAAGTTGATTATAGTCGTTTGTCCTAGTAAAGCATCGAACTAAAATATTTATAGAGCTGTCAGAAAATTCATAAATCTTAACAATCACTGGAGTTGTTTCGTTAACACTAAAATTTTTTTTTCTACTGATAATTTTATTTTCTATATCATTGCAAATAGTTTTAAGTTGCTTGGTTGTACTTTTATATTCAAGACCAATTATCCAATTTATTCTTCTATTAGATATTTTTGTAATATTTGTCACTGCCTTCTCAGCAAACTGATTATTTGGGATAAAACAAAGGGACTTATCAAACTTCCTAATTGCTGTGGACCTAAAACCAATCTTTTCGACTGTACCTTCAATTGTATTTTCGATGATAATTACATCACCTTTTTTAAATCTTTTTTCTATGAGGACGAGAACACCTGATATTAAATTTTTGAAAAGATCTTGGGCACCTAAAGCAACAGCGACACCCAGTAAACCTAGTCCAGCGATAATAGGACCGACCCTTATACCCCATAGTTCAAGTACGGCACAAAAACCTAAAATAAAAACTAATATTTTTAAAAAGTTAGTAATCCATTCAATTAAATCTTTAGTAAGGATTTGTTCAATAGTTTTAACTCTTGAAAACATAGGTTTGATTATTTGGCTAAGAAACCAAAAGGTAACAATTGTAAAAATAGAAACGTTTATTTTGTAAACAAAACTGCTTACTTTTTCATTTTCTGTGAGGAAAATCGACGCTAAAAAAATTGCAAGTCCTATCACAAGCAAATTTAATGGTCCGTATAAGTTTTTAGTAAATTCTTTATTTTTTGTTTCAAACTTAAAAAAAATAAAAAATTTCTTAGAGAGAAAATTAATTATAGAGTTTTTGGCAATTAAAAAAAATAGAAATACAATTAGAGAATATATAATATCTAATAACTTAATACTAAAAAGAGTATTTTTATTAAAGTCTGCCAGCAGATTATTTAAAGATTCAAGGGTGATCATAAAAATTCAATTTCTGTTTTAGATAATCTAATGATTCGTTATATTCAAATCCCATATTGATGAATTTATTAAGTATTTTTTTAAAGTCATTTTTTTTTTGAGCATTGTTAATAAATATTTTAGACCTATTGAAAAAATTTTCCATCAAATCATAATTTAGTCTTTCATTTGAATAAAGGCTGGACATTTTTGTATCTAAGATTTCTTTATTAAAGCATAATTTTATCAGGGAAATCTTAATCTTTTTTAAGGAATATCCTTTTTCAATTAAGGAATTGATTTTTAAATCAATTAGATTTTTTTCATTAAAGCATCCATTTTTTTTGTGATGGTCTACAATTTCAGGAATTTCAGAAATATATTTATTTTTTTCTTCAGTTGAAATTTTTTTTTGAAAATAGTCTTTTGAGATTTTTCTTTTTAATATATTCTCAAATTTTTTTTTGGTAACTGAGTATCTTGTTAAGTAATAATAACTATATTTTTTAAGGTATTCTGAGATCATATTAGGTTAATATATTTATTAATAAATTATTGTATGCAAAAATATGTAAAAATTAAACACTTTAGAGGTTTTAACTGGTATGGCTTTTATACACTTTATTTAAAAGAAGTTAAAAGATTCTTTAGTGTTTTTGCTCAGACAATATTGGCACCAGCAATTACAACACTGTTATTTTACATGATTTTTATAATTTCAATTGACAGGGAATACCTAAATACAGAAAATTATTCATTTTCTGAATTTCTTGCACCAGGACTTATATGTATGGCAATAATGCAAAATTCTTTTGCTAATACCTCTTCTTCCATTCTTATATCAAAAGTACAAGGAAATATTGTTGACGTTTTAATGCCACCTCTATCTGAATATGAACTAACTTTTTCATATTTACTTGGCGGGGTTACAAGGGGTTTACTGGTAGGGCTATCAGTTTCTTTTGTTATTTTTTTATTTATTCCAATAATGATAAGTAATATTGCAATTATTTTTTATTTTGCAGTATCTTCTTCATTTTTACTCTCAAACCTTGGAATATTGTGTGGGATCTGGTCAAAAAAATTTGATCACATGGCTTCAATTACAAATTTTATAATTTTACCACTAACCTTTCTTTCCGGAACATTTTATTCAGTAGAAAGGTTACCTGAATTTTGGCATTTTATAGCTCACTGGAATCCATTCTTTTATATGATTGATGGTTTTAGATCTGGGTTTATTGGTTATGGAGATAGTAACATCTTAACAGGTATTTTTTTATTAGCTTTAATAAATTTATTTTTTTTATTTATAACAATTTATGTGTTTAAAAAAGGGTTTGGTTTGAAAACTTAGTTATGAGTATTTTAAAAGTTTATAATCCAATTGACATTGAAGTTGATCATGGCGACGGAGTCTATCTCTATGCTATAGATGGCACAAGATTTCTTGATTTTACAAGTGGAATTGGAGTTAATTGTTTAGGTCATAGCCATCCTTCATTAGTAAATGCTCTAAAAAGTCAGGGTGAAAAAATTTGGCACTGCTCAAATCTCTTTAAAGTATCAGGGCAAGAAGCTGTGGCTGAGAAATTAGTTAAAAACTCATTTGCTTCTAATGTTTTTTTTTGTAACTCAGGTTCTGAGGCTACAGAAACAAGTATTAAAGTTGCTAGAAAATTTTTTTATGAAAAAGGTTATAGCTCAAAAAATAGAATCATCACCTTTGAAGGGGCCTTTCATGGAAGAACATTAGCATCACTTTTTGCTGCTAAGAACCCCGATCATACAAGGGGTTTTGGTCCAGATGTTGAGGGATTTGATCAGGTACCTTTTGGAGATCATGATGCTCTAGAAAAAGCCATTAACCAAAATACGGCAGCAATAATGGTAGAAACCATTCTGGGAGAGGGGGGAATAAGAGTTATACCCGAGGATTGTCTGAAAGGATTAAGAAAATTATGTGATGAAAGGGGTATTCTGTTAATTCTAGATGAAGTGCAATGTGGTTTAGGAAGGACAGGAAAGTTATTCGCATTTGAATGGGCAAAGATAAAACCAGATATTGTTCCAATTGCAAAAGGAATTGGTGGTGGTTTTCCTCTGGGTGCCTGCTTAATGAATAAAAAAACTGCTAGCACTATGAGCCCTGGCTCTCATGGATCAACTTTTGGGGGCAACCCTCTTGCAATGTCGATTGCGACGGTTGTATTGGATTATATATTAAATAAAGATTTTTTAAAAAATGTTGAAAAAGTTGGAAATTATTTAAAGAGTAGATTGGAGGAGGAGGTTATTAAAAAACATCCTACTTTAGTTTCAGGTATAAGAGGTAGAGGTTTAATGTTGGGAATTGAATCAAAAATTAAAAATGAAATTTTAATTAAAGAAATGATCAATCATAAGTTACTCACAGTTAAAGCAAGTCAAAATGTCATAAGAATTTTACCTCCATTAATTCTTGAAGAAAAGCATGTTGATGAAGCAATATTAAAAATAAATAAAGCTTTTAAAAATTTATAATGAAAAAAAAAATTAGACATTTTTTGAATATAAATAATCTCTCAACTAAAGAAATGTTGTTAATTATTAAACAAGGCCATTTTCTAAAAAAAAATTATGGTAGAAGGTTTTTAGATCAGAAGAAAATTCTTGCAATGATTTTTGAAAAACCTTCAACCAGAACAAGGGTTTCATTTGAAGTGGGAATGAAAAAATTAAATGGAGATGTTGTTGTGTTAGACCAACACGATAGTCAATTAGGGCGTGGGGAGTCTCTGCAAGACACCATAAAAGTTTTAGGTAGATATGTCGACATAATTCTTTATAGAGGCTCTGATGAAAAGAAATTATACCAGATCTCAGAGTCATCTAACGTTCCTATAATCAACGGACTGACAAATAACAGTCATCCTTGTCAAATTGTAGCTGATATAATGACATTAGAAGAAAATTTTAGGGATATAAATAATTTAAAAATTTGTTGGGTAGGTGACGGAAATAATGTTTGTAATTCTTGGATTGAAGCTGCCAGTCACTATAATTTTAAATTAAATATTTCATGCCCTGAAGGCTGTTTTCCATCAAAAAAAAATCTTAAAGATTCTAAATCGTCTCAGGTTAGCTTATTTGATGACCCCTCAGAAGCAGTTAAAAATGCTGATGTTATTATTACTGATACATGGGAATCTATGGGGATTAAAAAAGATAAACAAAAACTTAAAAAGTTTGATAAATTTAGAGTAAACACAGAATTGATGTCTAAAACCAATAAAAATTCATTTTTTTTACATTGCCTTCCAGCTCATCGGGGTTGTGAGGTAACTGATGAAATTATTGACGGAAAAAACTCACTTGTATGGGATGAAGCTCAAAATAGGTTGTACGCCCATCAGTCAATTTTACTGTGGTGTCTTGAAAATTTCTAATTTTATTTTTTCCATAATTCTGGAGAAAACAAAATTAGCAGTGGAAAGAGTTCAAGCCTTCCCACTAGCATTCCAATTGCAAGAAAAAATTTAGAAAAACTGGACATGAATGAGTAGTTTCCCGAAGGTCCAATCATTTCACTTAAACCAGGACCAACATTGGCTAGTGAGGCAGCAGACCCAGATAAAGAAGTTAATAAGTCGTTTCCATCAAAAGATAATAAAAGAGTTAGTAAACCGAATATAAGTAGGTAAAGAAAAAAATATCCTGTAACAGAATTCAAAATCTCCTCACTTATTTCCGATGAGTTATAGGTTGGAATGAAAATTCCCCTCGGCTGAATAATTTTTTTAATTAAGGTTATTGATGATCTAAGAAGAATCTGAATTCTAAAAACTTTTAATCCACAACTTGATGAACCAGAACAACCACCTATTAGCATTATGAATAAAAATAAAGTGCTTGTAAATGTTCCCCATAAACTAAAATCATAGGTACTAAACCCACTTCCCGTTGCAATGGAAACCACAGAAAAGGAAGCTATTCGAAATGATTCAAGATAATCTACTTCATAGTTTTTTTTAAGCCATACCATTACAAGAAAAATAATAAGTACATTTAATCCTAAAAAAAATTGTACTTGTGAATCATTAAACAATTCACTATTTGCTTTCCTTACTGATTGAAATATTAAAATAAATGGTAGAGAAGAGATTACCATAAAAATCATAACAACAATCTCTGTGCTAATAGAATCAAAAAACGCAATTGACATATTTTTTGTTGAAAAGCCGCCTGTTGCAATAATTGTCATTCCATGCGCGAGACTATCAAAAATTGTAAGTCCAGTAGAATATAGAAAAAAGCTACACAGAATTGTAAGAAGAAGGTAAATCAAACCAATAGCAGCAGCAATTTGGGTTGTTCTTGGAAGCGCTTTTTCATTTTTAGAACTAAACTCAGTTTGAAACAATTGCATTCCACCTATTTTCAAAATAGGGAATATTGCTATTGCTATAACTATGATACCTATGCCTCCAAGCCATTGTAACATTGCTCTCCATAGTAGAATTGATTTTGCAGTATTATCCAAGTCTTGAATTATTGTTGCCCCGGTTGTTGTCAGTCCAGACATTGATTCGAAAAAAGAATCAATAAATGAGAGTTTTGGGGAGCCTGAATAAAAAGGAATGGCTGCAATGATAGTTAGGATTAACCATGAGATCAGTGTTAGCAAAAATGCTGATAATACCTCAACATCTTGATTTTTTTTTTTAAAAGTAAAAGAAATATTTAATCCTGTAAAAAAACAGACAATTGAAATCACAAAAAAAACAACCCAATCCGAGCCGTTTAAAAAATAATCAAATAACCCAGGTACAAGAGAATATATTGAAAAAAATATTAATAAATTTCCAATAACAAAGAGGGATGATTTTAAATTATCTAACACCAGCTAGTTTAGTTTTATATTATTATTTGGAACATCCAGGGAAAAAGGTGGTATTAAAACTTCAAAAGGTTTTCCCTTAAAATCCTCCATTTGATAGCTTCCATGCATTAATCCTGAGCTTGTTTTTAGAGGAGTTCCACTTGTGTATTCAAATTCATGCCCAGGGTGAATAACTGGTTGTTCCCCAACTACACCTTTTCCTTTAACTTCGCGATAACTTCCATTAGAATCAAATATTTTCCAATGTCTACTTATAAGCTTAATTGTATCATTACTATTATTTTTTATTTTGACAGTATAAGCCCATAAATATGAACCTTCATTAGGATCCGAGTGATCTTCTAAATATGTGGGTTCAACTAAGATTGATATTTTGTATTTAAGGTTCATTTTTCTTTAGCTTTCCTCAGTGCGTTGTCAATGTCATCAATTATATCATAGGGGTCTTCTAATCCAACAGATAGTCTAACCAAATTTTTTGTAATGCGTAAACTAATTTTTTCATCTGAAGTTAGTTTATGATGGGTAGTGGTATCTGGATGTGTGATAAGGGTCTTTGAGTCACCTAAATTATTGGATATCTCTATTAGTTTTAACTTATTTAAAAATGAAAAAGCAACCTTTTTTTCTTTATCTCTTAGAGACTTCAGTTCAAAAGAAATTATTGAGCCACCATCAAGCATTTGTTTTTTTGTAATTCGTTTTTGTCCAAAACTTGAATCTGTTGGATAGCAAACCCTATCTATTTTTGCACTTTGTTTCAGATATTTAACTATATTTTTTGCACTTTTAGTTTGCTGGTTTACCCTAAGTTCTAAAGTCTCTATACCTTTTAATAATATCCAAGCATTGAATGGACTCAGTGAAGGCCCTGTATTTCTGATGAAAGGTTTTACATAATCTTTACAAAACTTCTTTGATGCTAAAATGGCTCCACCTAAAACTCTGCCCTGACCATCAATATGTTTAGTCGCTGAATACATGACAATATCTGCTCCGCACTTTAAAGGTTTTTGTAAAATTGGGGTTGCGAAAACATTATCCACAACAACCAAGGCGCCAGCTTTGTGAGCAAGTATTGAAACTTCTTTAATATCGACAAGATCCAGGCAAGGATTAGAGGGAGTTTCAAAAAAAACAATATTAGTTTTAATTTTTAAAGCCTTTTCCCATTGGTTCAAATCTGTCCCATCCACAAGGATAACTTCTATTCCAAATCTTGGTAGAATTTGGGTGACAATATAGTGACAACTTCCAAAAAGTGCTTTGCTTGAAACAACTCTATCACCAAATTTTAGGTATGACATAAAAATTGTAAAAAGCGCTGCCATTCCTGTGGCTGTTCCCCAACATTCCTCAGCTTCTTCCAAGAGCGCCATTTTTTTTTGAAATGCTTCAACCGTAGGGTTGCCAAATCTTGAATACATAAATCTTTCTTTTTCTTCTTTAAAAGATTTTTCTGCTTCTTCAGCAGACTCATAAATAAATCCAGAGGTAAGAAAAATTGGATCACTTGTTTCCATAAATTTGGATCTATTAATTCCTCCTTTAATTAATTTTGTTGTAAGTTTTTTTTTATTCATTTTAACTTTTAGATTAACATTTATTAAAATGTATTTATAGTAAGTAAAATTATGAGAGCAAAGGTCTTTTTAATTATTTCAATTTGCATCACTCTCTCTTTTCCTTTTATTACAGAGGCCAGAGAATTGTCAATACAGCAACTCGAGGAAAGAAAAAAAGCTGATCAAGAAAGAAAGAAGAAGAGAGAAAAGCGAGGGAAAAAAAAATTTCAAAAAGAAATCACACTAACAACTGATATTGTTTTTGTTTCAAAAGAAAGAGAAATGCCACCGGTTCTATCAAATCTTGACCCAATTTTAGAGGATGAAGGTTTTTATGGTGTTAAATTAGCTATCGAAGATAATTTAACTACGGGAAGGTTCTTAGGTCACGATTATAAAATTGAATTTCACAGAATTTTATTGGAAGAGAATTTGGAGACAGAATTTCAAAAACTTTTACAAAAAGGAAAAAAGTTTTTTGTTGTGGATCTAAATGAAGATGAATTATTATCTCTAATGCAAATTCCAGAAATTGATGATGTTCTGATTTTTAATGTTAGAGCAAAAAATGATTCCTTAAGAAATGAGAATTGCAGGAAAAACTTCTTTCACATTCCCCCAAGTTATTCTATCCTTTCAGATGCTCTCACTCAGTATTTAGTAAAAAAAAAATGGAAAAAGTGGTTTTTGGTTACAGGACCTGATAAAAACGATCAGATTTATTCTAAAGCACTTAAAAGTTCTGCCAAAAAGTTTAATGTAAAAATTAAAGAAGAAAAAATTTGGGACTTTACAGCGGACTTAAGAAGAACAGCCGGAAAAGAAGTACCAATATTTACCAAAGGTTCAAACTATGATGTTCTTGTTGTTGCTGATGAAGATGGAGAGTTTGGAGAATATCTTGCCTACAGGACCTGGGATCCAAGACCTATTGTTGGTACACAAGGTTTGAAACCAAATTCATGGCACCGTACCCACGAGCAATGGGGTGCAACTCAGATGCAAAATAGATTCAGAAGAGAAAGTGGCAGGTGGATGACAGAAGTTGATTATCATGCGTGGACAGCAATTAGAGCTATAGGAGAAACAATTTCAAGAACTCAAACGAATGATGTTGATGAGGTTCAGAAATATTTATTAGGTGAGAAATTTGGTTTGGGTGCATACAAAGGAGTAAAAGTATCTTTTAGATCCTGGAATGGTCAATTAAGGCAGCCTGTATTATTGTCCGCACCAAGATCAATGGTGTCCGTTTCTCCTCAGGAGGGTTATATTCACCCAGTAAGTGAACTTGATACATTGGGAAAAGATCAACCCGAATCTACTTGTAAATTTTAAAATTTTTAATACATTACTTCTATGATCAATTTTTTTTTAACACTTATATCTTTTATTGCAATGAGCTTAGCTAGTGCACAAGCTAACCTTGCTTACATCACTAATGAAAAAGATAACACGGTAAGTGTAATTGATATCAAAAAGAAAAAAGTAATTAATACTGTAAAGGTTGGACAAAGACCTCGAGGAATAATCATGTCTAAAGATGGTAAGTTAGTCCTTATCTGTGCTTCTGATGATGATAGAGTTGAAGTTAGAGATGCAAAAACAATGAAGTTAAAATATCATTTACCATCAGGACCTGATCCTGAGCTGTTTATATTGTCTCCTGATGACGAAACTCTTTACATCGCCAATGAGGACGATGCAATGGTCACAGTTGTTGACATGAATGATAAAATGATTATTGATGACATCCCAGTTGGTGTAGAACCTGAAGGAATGGGACTGACAAATAATGGGAAAATTTTAGTTAATACTTCTGAAACTACAAATATGGCTCATTTTATTAACGCTGAAACTTTAGAGATTGTAGAAAACGTTTTGGTTGATGCAAGACCTAGAGTTGCCGTGTTTACCCCTGACGATAAAGAAGTATGGGTTTCTGCAGAAATTGGGGGAACAGTTAAGGTTATTAATCCAAGCTCCAAAGATGTTACTCATACCATTGGATTTGAGATTCCTGGGGTCAATGAAGAAAGTATTCAGCCGGTTGGTGTCAGACATACTAAAGATGGTAAATACACATTTGTGGCACTTGGACCAGCCAACAGAATTGCTGTCATTGATCAGAAAACAAAAAAAGTAATCAAGTATTTACTTGTTGGTCAAAGAGTATGGCAGTTAGCTTTCACTCCTGATCAAAAAACCCTATTAAGTACAAATGGGGTTAGTAACGACGTTTCACTTATTAATGTTGATAAACTAAAGGTTGAAAAATCGATTAAAGTTGGAAGGTTTCCTTGGGGTGTTGTTATAAGTCCAAACTAGTTTTTTCCAAACTAAAACAAAAATAATGACTGTCGCATTAGAAATAAAAAATGTATCTCACAAATTTGGTGAATTCACTGCACTTGATGATGTTAGTCTAAATATTAATTCTGGTGACTTCACTGTTCTTCTTGGATTAAACGGTGCTGGCAAGACCACACTCTATTCTTTAATTACAAGACTTTACAATAATAATTCAGGTTCTATTCAGATTTATGGATCTGATGTTAGGGAAGACTCGGTAAATGCTCTTAAAAACATTGGTGTTGTTTTTCAACAGCCAACACTTGACCTTGACTTAAGTGTGAGAGAAAACCTTCAATATCATTCGTCTCTTCATGGAATAAGTTCCTCAGATGCTAATAAAAGGATTGATAATGAAATTGTTAGAATCAAGTTAGAAGACAAGATAAAAAATAAAATCAGATCGCTATCTGGTGGACAACGACGACGAGTTGAAATTGCTAGATCACTGCTTCATAAACCTAAACTACTATTATTAGATGAACCAACAGTGGGTTTAGATATAGGTTCAAGACAGATGATTTTAAAGCATGTTAAAACATTATGTAAAAAAAATAATTTAGCAGTTCTTTGGGCAACTCATTTAATTGATGAAATTGATAAAGGAGAGAAAGTCATAATTATAGATAAAGGAAAAGTTCTTGAGTCTGGAGATGTATCAAAAGTTACAAAAAAAACTAAAACAAAAAACATAAAAGATGCGTTTAACAAATTAGTTGGGATTAAATAAGTATGGAATTAATAGTATATCTAAGATGTTTTAGAGGTATTGTTTTAAGAGAAGCACTGAGATTTGTGCACCAAAAAGAACGCTTTTTTTCCGCCTTAGTCAGACCATTAGTTTGGCTTGGAATTTTTGCCGCAGGATTTAGGTCAGTGCTTGGAGTTGCCATCATTCCTCCTTATGAAACCTACATTCCCTATGAGGTTTACATAGCGCCAGGCTTGATCGCTATGATCCAGTTATTTAATGGTATGCAAAGCTCGCTATCCATGGTTTATGACAGAGAGATGGGAAGTATGAAAACAATGTTAGTAAGTCCCATACCACGATGGTTTTTATTAATCTCAAAATTACTTGCAGGTGTTTTTGTCTCTATTCTTCAAGTTTATGCTTTTTTAATTATAGCATCGTTATGGGATATAATACCTCCAATTTCTGGATACTTTACAATCCTTCCTGCTTTAATAATTTCGGGTTTGATGTTGGGATCTTTGGGAATGTTTTTATCATCTGCTATTAAACAATTAGAAAACTTTGCTGGTGTAATGAACTTTGTTATTTTCCCAATGTTTTTTGCTTCATCAGCACTTTATCCATTATGGAAAATAGAAGAAACGAGTGAATGGCTGTATTATGTTTGTTTTTATAACCCTTTTACCTACGCAGTAGAATCAATTAGATTTTCCCTTTACTCACAAATTAATATAGAGTACACAATTGGCATTATTGTATTTACATTAATATTTTTATTTTTGTCGATTTTGGGATATGATCCCGTAAGAGGAAACCTCCAGAAAAAAGGAGGAAAATAATATGATGTGTTTTTTAAAATTTTTTTCTTTAACACTTTTTATCTCATCTTTAGCCTTAGCTAAAGGGGATCTAGCAATACGAGCAAAAAAATTAGAACTAAAACTTGGCTCAGAAACAAGTGATTATGATATGTCACAAAAAGTTTTTGAAATGGAAACTGGAAAGGCCTATAGACTGGAGATTTCTAGTATGGGTTTTAAAGAATATGAAATTGAAGCTGAGGATTTTTTTAGAAATATATGGGTAAGATCTATTGAAATTGAGGGAATAGAGTTAGATGTGCCTGTTATAAATGAAATTGAGTTAGAAAGGGAGGGCGAAGTTGAAATTAAATTTGTTCCTATTCGTCCTGGAAATTATGAGTTTGAAATAGATGGCTTGCAGAGCAAAGGAATGGTTGGAAAATTTATAGTAAAATAACTAAATTTAAGGAGAAGAGATATGAAAAATAATTTTTTAAAAATATTTATTGGTGCTGTGATTTTAACTTTTTCTTCAATAGCTAACGCCAATGCACTCGAAAAGCCACCAAAAAAGTGGCCGTGTGATCAGGTCTATAACCCTAAACTTAACTTAACAGCAATTTGGCAAGGTCCTCCCATAGAACAAGAACTTAAAGATTGGTGGAAGGATGACGATGTAATTGAGTATGTAAATAAGCTTGCTGATCCCGTTCTAGAGGAATCTGAAGGTGTTAAGCTTATTGAAGAATTTGCAAAAAAATATTCTTATTTTGGATTAATTAAGAAACCCGAACAAAAACAAAAATTAACCTATTTATTTGCGGGTCTTTATCAAAAAGCTAAAGATAGAAGAAATAGACAGTATGTTGGAATCATTAAGTTTGTTGATAGGCAAGAATCAATAAGGAAAGCAATAGGTTCTTCCTCAAAATTGATTAGAAAATACAGAAAAGAAAAATTAAATGAAAAAGATCCAAAGTTCGTTGAAGCATCTGCTCAGCTTAAGTGGAATACTAGAGTTTTTGATCAACGAACTAGATTAACTGAGTACATTTGTGAGGAGCCAGTCTTTAATACCCAAAGGTTAGGTTATCAGGCGAGAAAAATTTTCTCATACTTACAATAACTTAGATTGATTCTAATATTATGAATCTAATATGAATAATCGAATCAGATTATCTTAATCTTTAATGAGTATAAAGGTTTCAACTCACAATTACGTGAGTTCCAAACTATAAAAGGAGTAAATTATGGCTTGGACTAAACCAATGATTTCTGAGATCTCTGTAGGTCTAGAAATC
>NZFP01000022.1 GCA_002689325.1 Rickettsiales bacterium | reverse complement strand
TGCAGAAGCAGCCTGAGTTCTTATAAAATAAATTGTTGCAATTGTTGGGTTACCTAAATCATCAAAGATTGTAATTGATGTTGAATTATTAAAAGTAGTCGGATCATTTGGGTTGAAAACATACCCACTTGCAAATTGTGAGTCATCAGTAATAACATCACTTGTTGCTGAAACGTTAACACCTAATTCAATTGAAGTTGTCGCTTTTGGTGTTCCTGATGTAACTGGTAACTGAAGGGGAACGGCACTAACTAAATCTTTTGCAGTAACAGATCCATCATCATTAACTGGAAAAGTTAGAAGAAACTGTCCTGATGAGTCAGTTACGTATCTATCGTTGTTTACGTTAAATGAACCGTTACGTGTATAAACTGTCTGTCCTGAAGTCAAAGATGGTTTTAAGGAGAAGAAACCTTGACCTGAAATCGCCATATCAAGCACGTTAAGTGAGGAGGTAATGTTACCTTGTGTAAACTGCTGCTTAACACTTTTTAAGATTGTACCAGAACCAATAGAGGAAGACGCGTTCTGTAATGGAGACGTTGCAAATATATCACCAAATTCTGCTCTCGACCTTTTGAAACCGGTCGTGTTAACGTTTGCGATATTGTTCGACGTTGCCGAAATATCCGACTGTGCTCCGTTAAGTCCTGTAAGTGCTGTATAAAATGACATATTTTTTCTCCTCTATTGTTAATTAATCATTTGATTTAAATTTTATTGCATCAGAAGCTGAGATTTCTCCATAATCTTTTGTTTCTAAAATTACATCCTCAGTATTTTTTGGTGCGGATGCAGCAATAACTTTGTTATAAACGGCTGTTGTCAAACCGTCACTTGCCTCTCCATTTCCAGCGTAAGCTTGAATGGTTAAGCGTGTTTTATCTTTTTTGATGTCTTCAGGTATATCTACCCAACTAAATCCAACTAAACCTTTTTCATTAGAACCTAAATTCATAGTATGAACAATTTCTCCAGATGGGCTTGTAAATGTTAGACCAACATCATTAGAATATCCCGGCAAGTCAACAACCCCATGAATTTCTCCCTTGTCATCAGGGCTAGCAACCTGACCAGGTACTAGAACAGAATGTCCAAGAAATTGTGCAGCTGTTGCTACTCTATTAGGTTCAAGCTTTGAACCCAAATTTGTTAAATTATTGTTTATTTCAGTAATTCCTGTCACAGTAGAAAATTGCGCCATTTGTGCAATAAAATCTCCATTATCCATAGGGGCAAAAGGATCCTGATTCTGAAGCTGAGCAGTCATAAGTTTAAGGAAGTCCTCTTGTCCTAGAGTATTTTTATTTCCTTGCTTTTGAACCTCTTCTTGAGTTTTTACTCCAAGTTTTGAAAGTATTGCGTTAAGTGATTGTTCTGATGATTTGTTAATGTCATTCATAATTTACCTCAGATTATTTTCCCATATTTGCAGTTTTAAGCATTAAAGCTTTAATTGTTGATATTACTTCTACGTTATTTTGGTATTGTCTTGATGCTTCGAGCATATCCACATATTCTTCTTCAACATCAACTGGTGCTTTATATATAAAGCCTTCATTATCAGCCATAGGATGACCAGGCTTATATACTTTAATTGGTTCAATATCCATCTTTTGAACAGTTACAGCATCAACAGTGGAAATGCCTCTTTTTCTGATTAAATCGAAATATTTAGTTTCAAAAACTGGTTTTACTGGTTTATAGGCATCTTCAGGGTTCTGGGCAATATTGTCAGCATTAGCTAAATTACTTGCGATTGCATTAAGCCTTACAAGCTGAGCACCCATTGCTCTTTGAGCTATTTTATATACATTTTTAATATCCATTATTCGCCTCTAATTGCACTCATTAAACCTGTTAGTTTAGAATTAATAAAATTTAGTGTTGTTTGGTATCTCATTGTATTTTCAGCAAATTCAGTTTGCTCAATTGATAATTCTACTGTATTTCCGTCCATAGAAGGGTGAAGAGGTTTTCTGTATTGAACTTTTCCAGGAAGATTCTTGGATGCAAGAGCAATGTGTCCATCTTTAGAAGTTTTTAAAGGACCAACACTTAAAGCATTTGCTAATTCTACCTCAAAGTCTAAATCTCTAGCTTTAAAATTAGGTGTTGCTGCATTAGCTATATTAGAAGCAAGAATTTCATTTCTATTGTTTCTAATTCTTAATGCGTTGCTGTAAACTTCGAATTGTTGTTTAATACTATTAGTCATAATTTTATTTTTTTCTATATTTGGTTTGGAATTTGCAAATTAAATGCCAAAAGAAAGGATAGTCAAAATGGATGAAAAATATTCAATGAATACTGAGCTTGATCCTGAGGTAGTGAAGGTAAGGGATAAAATAATTAGTAAAATTGGCAATAAGCCATTAGATGAAGTGAATTCAATAATAAAAAAATTACTAAATGATCAAACAGATGAGGTTACAAGGCTTGGTTTACTTGCTG
The DNA here is from genome assembly GCA_002689325.1 of Rickettsiales bacterium. Lineage (GTDB taxonomy): Bacteria > Pseudomonadota > Alphaproteobacteria > Methylaequorales > Methylaequoraceae. Next base: position 35,128 of record NZFP01000022.1, on the reverse strand, counting down.
CAAGAGTAAAAATAATAAGAGCAAAAATAGAGTCTTTATATGAGAGAAAAGTAGAAATTAAAAAAGAAGTTATTTCTAAACCAGTAAAAGAAGATTCAGTTCAAGATCAAAAAGAAGAAAAAGATACAGATGAAAAGTGGATTCGCGTTGTAATGTTAGAATCCGGAGATGTAAATGGTAAACAAATAGATAAAGGTATTGTTCTTGATGTAAAAGAAGAAGATGGAAAAAAATTAATCGAAGCAAAAAAAGCGGAAATAGTGGTGGAAAAAAAATCTGAAGAAAAAGATGAAAAAAATGAAAAAGAAGAAAAAGGTCAAAAAGAAGAGGTAAAGGTAGAGAAAGAAGAGGTAAAGGCAGAGAAAGAAGAGGTAAAGCCAGAGAAAGAAGAGGTAAAGCCAGAGAAAGAAGAGGTAAAGGCAGAGAAAGAAGAGGTAAAGCCAGAGAAAGAAGAGGTAAAGGCAGAAAAAGAAGTGAAAAAGGCAGAAAAAGAAGAGGTAAAGGTAGAAAAAGAAGAAAAAATTGATCAAGAAAAAAATAAAGAAGAATTAGTTGTTAAAAAGGAAGATGAAGAAAAAATTAGTCAATCTAAGGCCGATGTAGAGAAAACCTCTGCTGAAGATAAAACAACAACTGACCCTGAAAAAGTAAGTAAAGATGAAGAGAAGGAAGAAAACAAATTAGACGAAAATAAAAGTGGAGAGGAAAAAGGAATTAAGGATTTATTAGAGCGACATCAAGAAAGAGTTGAGGAGGTTAATGACGATAAATCTCCAGATTCAGGAGAAAAAGATTCTGATATAAAAACCAAGGAAAATGATTCAGGTGACAACAAAAAAAATGAAAGTGACCCTAAATCAGAAAAGGTTTCCAACTCTGATGAATCTAAGAAAGATGAAATAAAAAATGATCAAACATCAGAAGGTCAAAAAGAAATTAAGGAAGAAATAAAAGATAATGAAGTTTCAGGAGAAAAAGATTCTGATATTGAAACCAAAGAAAATAGTTCTGATGAAAACAAAAAAAAAGAAAGTGAGCTTAAATCAGAGGAAGTTGTAAGTTCAGATGAATCTGAGAAAGGTGAAATTAAAAATGACCAAACATCTGAGGATCAAAAACCAATAGGGGAGGAAATCATAGATAATGAAATTTCAAAGAAAAAAGAATAGTTGTAATTATTTTAATTTTATTTTCTTGTCGTGTATTTTTCCACTATTAATCGGGTGTGAGGATTTATTTTTAAGGTTTAAATATGAAACTTATGAATGCTCAAAAAATTATTTTAAACTAAAAAGTGTGTTTATTAAAAATTATGAGATAGGAGATTTAGTAGACGTAGAGATTGATAATGAAGGTTATAAGCTAGAAATAAAAGAGAACAGTGAAAATTTTATGGTTATTGAGCGAGAAGACCCATTTATATCAATTAAAATTGAAAAGAAATCATCAAAATTGAATGTTAATTTTAGAAACCATATACAAAACGTTAAATGCAGTAAGCATGTTTTTAAGATGTGACCTTAGGTTCTTCCATGATACTTCATTATAGGTTCAATTTCTTCTTTAGTCATACCTGTTATCTGTGAAATTTCTTCAATAGATTTACCCTCATTAGCCATTTTTATTGCATTTGTTATGTTCGAGTCTCCTTGAGATGAATCTGCCAATCTTGAAATTTCTTGATCCAATCTCTCCAAAATATATTTATAGTCATTTAAAATCTTCTTTTGATCAGACAAAGACAATTCCAATGTCCGAAACTCTTCTATTAAATCTTTAATTGCTCTTTCTAAAATACTAATCTTTTTTTCATTTTTTTTATTTTTCAAAAAATCAAAATAAAAAGCACACACTATTATAATTAACGATAATAAAAAAATAAATAATAGAATTTTTACAGTATTGTTTATAGGATCTAACTGTATAAAATTTTGAAAAAAGTCCATAACTCATCATAATTTTATAAGTTTATTACTACAACATTAATTAATTTTTCTATTTTTGACAAAATTCTGAAAGTCAGATATGAAACTTTTTTGATCCTTTTGTTTTGAAGATATTTTGTTAATTAAGTTCTCTAATGTTTCCAGATCATTTTTATTAAACTGATTATCAATATTTTCAGGAGAATTTATTGCTTTTTTTATGTGAGAAGAAATCTCAACTATTTCCTTTTCAAGAGATTGGAGTTCACTTAAATTATTGGTATTAAAACTTTTTTCTAAGAGTTTTAGTAAATTTTCCAAGTCATTCTGCATTAGGTATAAAGAAGAAAAAAGTTCTATTCTTTCATTTCTTTATATGCATCAAATAAGGCATCGGCTATTTTGTCCAAATCAATAGGATAGGAACCATTAGCTATAGCATTTTTTATTCGCGTTGTTGCAGCTTGATCTATTGGAGGTTCTTTTGCCATATCTTTAATTTTCTCTTTGGTTACGAACTTGGAGACCTCGCTACTATCAAATTTTTGTTCAGCCTGAGAATGATTAATCCCTTTAATCTGTGCACTACTAGATTTCTTGGATTCAGAACTCACTTTACTACTTCCAGAACTGCCAAGATTACTTAGATTATTTTTAATATGATCAACCATTATTTTTCCCTAAATTAATATCATTATATATATATAACGTCACCGCTTTAATTTTGTTTAGTTTTTAATACAACTTTTTTTTCATTTTTTGCATATCCGTTAATAATTTTACCACTTTTTATGTTTTTAACCTTAATTTTTCCCATAAAATCTGCATTATTCAGGGCAATTCCTTCCTCTTTAATAGTAATACCTCCAACTTTATTTTCTATTACTATAATACTATTTTTCTCTATTAACCAATCTTTTTCAAAGTTTGAATGATACAGTACTCTACCAGAGGAAATTGAATTTTTAAGTTTTTTTCCAACTATCTTACTTTTTTCTTCAACTAAGTTATCTTTAATGATAATTGATTTTTTTACAGAAACTAAATCATCTTCATTGATAGTAGATCCAGCAGATTTTGAGCTTTTTAAAGTTAGAACATTAAATTGCTTTTTATTTTTTTGTTTTAAGTTGAATAATTTTCTATTTTTAGACTTATTCCTTGTTATCAAACTCCATTCGTTGGGATGCAAACATTTGATTTTAATGAGATTGAAGGAACCCGAAATATCTGTAATTAGCAAATCATCCTTTTTGCAGAAGGGGTACTTCAAGCTGTTTAGTATTTTAACATTACTAGTTTGATTATTTTTTTTTAGCCAAGCATTAGCTAAATCTTCTATATCCTTGCCATTAATGGAGTTTGAAGCTTTAGTGTCAAATACAAAACTTAAAAAAATAAAAAAAAAAAATATTTTCATTTTACTAATTTCCATAAAAATAAATATGGTTTCTTTGACTTGATTTTGAATTGGATTTTTTGTCAGGTGCGTTTCTTACTAGATTCATTATTTCGCTTACAGAAGGGATTTTTAAAATTTTGCCAGCATACAAAAAATGAGGATTTTCTCTTACAAATGCATGCTTATTAATTTCTATGATAGATATTTCTATAATTTTCATATTTAACCCTGTATTACCATAATATTTGTGAAGAATTCCACTAAGAGATTCACCGTCTTTTACTTTGTGGTTAACCGAATAATTGTGATCTTTAATGAACTTATTGTTTTTATTTATATTTTTGGTACCAGATTCGTTTAAATTTTGATTATTGTATTCCAGTATAACAAAAGGTTCATTGGATTTAATTTCAAAACTAAAAACAATAACTAAAAATATAACAAAGAAATTTTTCATTTTAATTTATAAACCTTATAATTTTTCCACTCAAATCTTCTTTTTTATTTGATGGGTTCAGTATATCAAGAATTGAAAAGTTTCCGCTTGTTTTCTTTACGGTAACAGCAACCCAATCATTCATAGAGTGATTAATATTATTATTTGACACGTAACCTACATTTCCAATTTCAAGTCCATGATTAAGTCCAATTGGTACAGTCAAAACTCCTTTGACTAGCTCTGCTTTTGCTTCTAGAGGCTGGCACTTTAACTGATCAATAACTCTGAATTGAATTTTTGACAAACTCTTAGTTATTAAACTTACTATTTTATCGTATGGCACTTTATAAAAAGCATCAATATGAGAGTAGCCAGTTTCATTTCCTAAAAAGATTGAGAATGAGTAGTTTAATGAATCAATTATTTTTAAGCTTGGCCCTTCATAAATATTTAAATTTAAATTAACAGTTAGTTCATCAGAGAACCTTGTAAGCATTCCTTTTCCACGACTTATGTCAATTGTAGGATGTAAACCAAATTCACCACTTTTAATATTGTCACCATCACCTTCTACCAAAGATATATAGTCTAATTCTAACGGTTTATTGAGAAGTTTTTGAGGGTTAAACTCAAACCCAGTTAAATCTCTGAGCTTTAAGTTTTTAAATTCCTTTAAATTTTTAAATATATTTGAAGAAATAATTGAAGGTAGTTTTTGACTGTAAGCTGGAAGACTACTAGAGACTCTGAAGTAGGGTCTCAAATAACTTAAATTTATTTGCTCTCGAGTATTACAGTTAAGTGTTTCATCGACACTAACAAGAAAGGCTCTTATTTTAACAGTAAAATGAGTAGAATCCTTTTTTTCTTCAATGATAACAAAATCTTTTATAGAAGATGAAGGTCGAATTAATATATTTTCATTTAAGGATGTGTTTGTATTGACTGAAGAGTAACCATCTACTTTTGCACCTGCTTGAAGGCTTGCCATATACAAAGCATCATCTAAAGCTCTTTTTTTGGCTGTTTCTTCATCACCTTCAATGATTACAGAACGCCCTTCAGAAACAACCTCTATATGCTTAAAATCTTGAGCAACTAAATAAGTTGTAAAAAATAAAAAAAATAGTAGAGATGAAAAAAAGAGTATTAGCTCTTTTAATAATTCGTCAATCTTATTATATGCAATTCTTCTCAATCTTATATCCTATTAAAGTGTTTGTGCTTGTCGAAATAAATAAGCAACCATGTCTTGGTCAATCTCTAAAACAGTTTCGTATGTATCTGATCCGGTTGGGTTAATCCTTATAGTTCTTGCCCCTCTGATAACTCCAGAAACAATACCCCTGAATGTGTCATTCTGAACCATTAGATCAATAACTGTTGTATTACTGTCTACTTTAAGGCCGTGTATCTGTTCAGCTAATTCTCTCATTGCTGACATTCTTGCGGACCTGATTGCCATTAGTCTTCTTTGTTCAATGTTTTGTCCAGGTTGAGTTGAAACTACAGCATAGCCTGTTGCTGTTAAGGTTGGAAAAGTAATTGATCCACCGTCCAATAATTCTCTGGTTTTATTCAACTGCGTTGTCGGTGCAGAATAGTCACCACTTAAATCATTTTTACTTAATTTAGGCTTGTTTAAAGCTTCCATAAAATTAGTTGCACATGATTGTGTGAATAAGATTAAAATTACTAATACTAAATTTTTCATATTTTTATCCTTAATTAAATTTATAACTTATTGGACATCATTGCATAATTTATGCCATCCTATTTAAATTCCTGTTTTGTTTTTGATCTTTGTGGCATAGCCCTTGCATCTCTTTATATATATGCAAAAAAAATTAATAAATTTAGAGAAACCGAGGCTTTTGAATGGTCAATTTTTTGACTTTAAGGTATAAAAATTATGGATTTAGTTTTACGACAGTTTGAAAAAGAGAATTTTTTAAGTTTTATTAAGACTTTTAGCATACCTATTGGAATTATAATTTTAATTGCCATGATGGTTATACCTTTAAGTCCATGGTTGCTAGATATTTTATTAACATCAAATTTACTTATTTCTTTACTTGTTTTAATGGTGGCATTACAAGCTTTTAGGCCACTAGATTTTTCAAGTTTTCCAACAGTATTGTTATTTGCTACTGTTTTAAGACTAGGGCTTAACGTGGCATCAACTAGAGTTATTTTAAAAAATGGTCACTCAGGAACTGATTCAGCAGGAAGAATAATTGAAGCATTTGGTGAATTTGTAATGGCAGGTAGTTATGCAGTTGGTCTTTTTGTTTTTGCAATATTAGTAATAATTAATTTAATTGTTATTACAAAGGGTGCAGGAAGAGTTTCTGAAGTTGCAGCAAGGTTTACTTTAGATGCAATGCCCGGGAAGCAAATGGCAATTGATGCTGATCTAAATGCAGGAATATTAACAAGTGAAGAAGCAAAAGAGAGAAGAAAAGAAATTGCCAAAGAGGGCGAGTTTTATGGTGCTATGGATGGTGCAGCAAAGTTTGTAAAAGGAGATGCGATAGCTGGTATTTTAATTTTAATTATTAATATTATAGGTGGGCTCATTATTGGTACTACGCAACATGATTTAAGTTTATCCGAATCGGCTGAAACTTACATCTTATTAACTGTAGGTGATGGACTTGTTGCGCAAATTCCTTCTTTACTCTTGGCGATGGCTACTGCAACAATTGTTACTAGAATTTCTTCAGATAATGATGATTTAGCAGGACAAATTTCAAATCAAATGGGTTTATCAAAAGCATGGGTTCCAGTTTCAGCGGTTCTTTTATTATTTGGATTGGTCCCAGGTATGCCAAATACATTATTCCTCATTGGGGCGCTTTTTTCTGGAATTATAGCGTGGTATACATCAAAACAATCTAATGATTCTGATTCAAAAACTAATAAAGAGGACATTGAAGAAGAAAATCCAGGAAAAATTGATATGGATGAAGTTTCAGATAACTCTTCAATTTCTCTTGATCTTGGTTATGGACTTATTTCAATGGTAGACTCGAATGATAAAAAATCTGCAGGACCATTAATTTCCAAAATTACTGGCATAAGAAGACAAGTTTCAAAAGATCTAGGTTTCATTATTCCTAACGTTAGGGTGAGAGACGATTTGTCATTAGAGGCCAATGCCTATCAAATAAAAATTGGTCATACAATAGTAGCTGAAGATAAAATATATGCTGATAGGAAGTTAGCAATGCCAGGTGATGAAACTCAACAAAAAATTCAAGGAATCAAAGTGAAGGACCCATCCTTTGGACTCGATGCAATTTGGATTGAAAAGCACATGATTGCTAAAGCTGAATCCCATCATTACATGATTGTTGAACCTGAGGCAGTAATTGGTACACATCTAAATCAAGTTTTATTACAGTACGCAGGTGAATTGTTGAGTCAGGATGATGTTCAATCATTATTAGATAATTTATCAAAAGTTAATCCTCAACTAGTTCAATCAGTTGTTCCAAAATTAGTTCCTCTGCATCACCTAACATTGATTTTAAGAAATCTTTTAGTTGAGAGAGTTCCAATAAGTGACCTGAAAAAAATTTTAGAAGCTTTGTCAAACCTCTCAGAAAAAAAATTATCACCAGATGAACTATCAGAAGCTGTTAGGCCGGTTATTTCATCTTTATTAATTCAAAAAATTTCAAATGTAAAAGATCCTCTGAACATAGTTACTTTTAATCCTGATTTTGAACAAATGCTTATTACAATGGCAAAAAAAAGTAGTTCTGAGGGATTATTAATTGACCCAAGTTTAGCTAAGGAAATGATACAATCAATTATAGAAATAGGTGAGAAATTTTCTTCTGATAGTAACGCCTTAGTTATAGTTACCTCACCTATAATAAGAAAAGATCTATCTATTCTATTGCGTCAGCACGTAGAAGACGTTGTAGTTTTATCTTTCACGGAACTACCTGAAAATAAAAGAGTGAAAGTAATTGCTACAGTTGGAGAAAAATTATCAACTTCAGAAAAGGAGAAAAATAATGAAAACGCAAACATTTAAGGCAAAGGACGTTAAGTCCGCTATAAATTTAGTAAATGATGAATTTGGTGAAAAAGCAATAATATTATCGACAAAGAAAAATAATGGATTTGTTGAAATTGAAGCTTCTGACAATGAAAATATCATCAAAGATCATAAAAAGTTGAAAGATGAAAAGAATACTTTTTCTAAAACCTTTTTAAAACATTTGGAAGGAAAGAGTTCTGAAAAGAATGTTGATAATAACATTTCATACCTAAATAAAAAAACCTATAACAAAGTTTCAGATGATTATTCAAAAAAATATTTTGAAAAAATTAATGAAAATATTGATTCAATGAGAAAAGAAATTAGTAATATGATAATAACAGATCAGTCTGGTATTTCTCATGAATTATCGTATTTCACACCTATCAAACTTAGACAAGAGAAATTTTCTCCGGAGATAATTAATAAACTTAATTATTCATTCATAGGAAAAAAAACAGAAGAAGGAAGAGTTTCATTTTTTAGAGAACTTTCAAAGAAACTTGCTTCTAATGATTTTTCAAGATTATTAAAGTCAAAAAATATTTTTGTTTTTGGTAATTCAGGTTCTGGTAAATCAACTTTATCAGCTAAGATCGCTTCTTATTTATCAGATGCAAAATTGACAAAAAAAATAAATTTTATTGATGTTTCATCGTCGAGCACTGGACATTCAGATGTTTTGAGATCATACAGTAGAGTTTTGGGTTTTAGTATCCAGGATTACAAAAGTTTTAATTTTAATGATAATTACAAAAATAATGAAGAAATTAATGTGTTTGATTTTTCAGGGGATATAAATTTTAGTATCCAAAAAATGAATGAGATTAAAAATTCATTTCCGTCATTTGAATTTTGTTCTATATTAACAGTACAAAGTGGATCAAATTCTGAAATGATAAAAGGTATATGTAAAAAGGCTGAAGAAATTAGACCAATGGTGGCAATTACTAAATTAGACGAATGCTGGGTTGGGGCTGAGGAGTTTTCTGCTCTTGCGCTTAATAATGCTAGAATAGGAATTGTTACTGGGACAAAAGTTATAATTGATTCGCTTATTCAAGCTAATGAGGATTCCCTTACCAAATATATGAAAGAGAATTTTTCAGATGTCTGATTCGATTGCTATAACAAGTGGTAAAGGTGGAGTAGGTAAAACAACTTTAGCAGTTAATCTCTCAATTGCTCTAAAGAAAATAACTTCAGAAATTTTTTTATTAGACACAGATCTTGGAATGGCAAATTCTCATGTTCTCCTGGGAGTCAACCCAGGTCTGACAGTCTCTGATGTAATTTCAGGAGAAAAAAATATTTCTGACGTAATAATTCCATGTAAAAGTGGTATTAAATTGATCTCAGGTGGTACAGCATCTAGTAATCTTCTTAATGTAGAAAATAAAAAAAGATACTCAATTTTAAATGCCATTGATGATCATTTGAAGAATATTGAAAATGTTAAACTAGTAGTTGATATACCTGCGGGTGCCGAAGATAATGCACTCGTTTTTGCAACAGCCTGTGACAGAATTGTAATTGTAATAGTGGGGGAGCCCACAAGTTTTGTAGATTCTTATTCATTATTAAAAGCAATATTTTTAAAATCGTCATTTAAAAATTACTGTGTTGTTGTTAATCAAGTGGAAAATGAAAAAGAAGGCAAGGATCTTTTTTCTAAATTTCAGGAAATTACTACAAGATTTCTTGATGTAAACCTTCATTATTCAGGGTGTGTAAAAAATTCATCTTTAATAAGAAAATCCATAATTAATAGGGTACCGATTGTTTCAGAAAACCCAAAATCTGAAGTATCTCTGGGTTTTTTAAATATCGCAAAAAAAATTTATGAAACACCAAAAAATGACTGGGGCGGTTTAACTTTTTTGTCAAAAGTCAAAAAAAGAGCCTGATATTTAGATGGTTAATTATTACTCTGAAAAATCAACACTTTCAATTAACGAGCTGATAGAAAATAATTTAGAACTTGTTAAGAAAATTGCTTGGCAGATTTTTGGAAGAGTACAAAAGGTAGTTGAAATTGAGGATTTAATTCAGCAAGGAATGGAAGGTTTAGTTTTTGCTGCACAAAAATATTCACCTAAAGATGGAGTTACTTTTCAGCAGTATGCGCAATTAAGAATAAGAGGCTCGATAATAGATTTTTTAAGAAAGAATTCAAATCTTTGTCGTACTACAATAAAAAAAAAACAAGAGTTTGAAAAAAAAAGACTTGAATTACAAAAACTACAAGGAAAAGAGCCATCAAAGGATGATTTAATTAAAAGTCTCGGTATAACATATGATGAATTTAATTATTGGGAGAAAGCTTTTGAGGCAAATAATGTTCAAAGCCTTGATCAAGCTTATGATGAATACTCAGTTCTATATGCTAGTCAATTAAAAAACCCTGAAGCAGAATTGCAGGATAAAGAATTAAAAACTCAAATTCGCAATTCTTTGAAGGTGCTCAATCAAAGAGAGGCAATGGTAGCCCAATTATATTATGTTGAAGAACTTAATGTTTACGAAATATCAGACATACTTGAAATAAGCACTGGCAGAATCTCACAAATCAAAAAATCTATTATCGAAAAGCTTAGAAATGAAATTAGTTGATAAAGAATTAAATAAATGGAAAAAAATAGACAAAATTATATTACTAGTTAACAGCATTGACATTAGTTATAAAAGTTCTGTTTCCTTAAACTTAAATTGCAATTTTGAAAATATTTCAAGAGGTAGATGTAACATTACTATTCAAAGAATTGTAAAAAAGATTCCTGATACTTTATATATTCATACTGATCAGCCTTTGATGGTAGTAAATATTTTTTATAAAATAGAAAAAATTGAAAAATTAATTAATTTTTTAGGTATGAATAAAAATAACAAAAAAAAAATTAGACTAGAATTAGATATTTCTGATAATTTGATGGTCAATAAAGACGGTTATTTGTATGTCAAAGATAAGTTTGAGCTAAATATTAATTCAATTTCTTGGAATATTCCAATTATCTAGATGACAGTTTTTTCGTAATGTCAATTTCGGATTGAAGTATTTTTGAGCATCCGTTAAATGCTCGTTGTGTTCTTAGCATCAGAGTAATTTCATCTGTAATATCTGTATTAGATCTTTCTAAAAATCCTGCTTGAATTTTTCCCAGTGTCTCTTCTTTAGGTGCAGCAAATGTGGGTTCTCCACTATCTCCAGTTTGTTGAAACCTTGCATTACCAATATTTTGAAGACCAAATTCATTAACAAAATCAGCGAGAATAACCTGTCCAACTATGTTCTTTTGATCCAAACCATAAGTTGCCTCTATTTTTCCCTCATTATTTACAGAAATTTCTGTTAAGATTGCCTCACCTTCATCTGTTGTTGATTTAAAAGGAATATTTATTAAAGTCTGGCCATCACCTAATAATGGAAGACCATCAGTTGTAACTAGGTTACCAAGTCTATCTAACTGAAATGAACCATCTCTAGTAAAACTAAGTCCTTGATTTCCAATATCTCTTCCAATTGGATTTCCTAAAACAAAAAACCCTTCACCCATTATTGCTAAATCAAGACTACCATTAGTTTGCTGTAATGATCCTTGCGAAAAATTCTGTCTAGGTTTTATTGTTTTAACTCCAATTCCTCTAGCCTTTTCCGTAGAGTCATTATGTTGAGATCTATAAATATCCTCAAACTGTGCTTCACTTCTCTTAAAACCATTAGTTCCAGCATTTGCTATATTATTAGAAATAATTGCAAGATCTCTATTGGAGGCATCTATTCCTGTTCTGATAATTTGAAACATAAAAAGATTAGAGCAATATATATGCCATTTTTTATTGTTGGGTTTATATTTTAATTGTATAGTTTGTCTAATAGGGCGGATAGCTCAGCTGGGAGAGCAATTGCTCGACACGCAATAGGTCGCAGGTTCGATCCCTGTTCCGCCCACCATTTTGAAAAAATGAAAAAAAGAAAATTTATAAAATCAATAGGTTTAGGTTTAGCAAGTACTGCCGCCGTAGGTAATTTATTCTTTCCCAATATAGTTTCCTCAAAAAAAAAACATACGTGGGTTGCAGTTTCTGCCTTTGATAAAGCAGGTATTTTAGGTAGAGCATTTTCTAGAATTTGTGATGAAATCACAAGAATTTCAAATGGAGAACTAAATATTAGGCTTTTTCATGCCAATGAATTAGTTAGTGCATTTGAATCATTCGATGTTGTTCAAAGTGCTACATGTCAAATGGGATTTGGCTCACCTTATTATTGGGCGGGTAAGTCTCCATCAATTTCTCTTTTATCGGGAATACCATTTGGTATGAATTATCAAGAAATGAGTTCGTGGTTTTACAATGGTGATGGCATAAAGTTCGCTGATGAAATTTACAACCAATTCAATTTAAAGTTTTTTCCTGCAGGAAATACAGGAAATCAAATGGGTGGTTGGTTTAACAAAAAAATCATTTCACCCTCAGACTTCAAAGGATTGAAGTTTAGAATGCCAGGTTTGGGTGGTGAAGTATTAAAAAGTTTTGGGACTAATGTTGTTCTTTTGCCTGGACCTGACGTAGTTCCAGCAATTTCCTCAGGAACAATTGATGGGACTGAATGGATTGGTCCAGCAGCTGACCTTGGAAAAGGATTACATAAAGTTTGCAAATACTATTATTATCCTGGATGGCATGAGCCAGGAACTTGTTTAGAGGCTTTTATTAATCTAAAAAGTTGGAATCAGCTAGATAACGATCTAAAAAGACTTGTTGAAACGTGTTGTATGAAATCAAATTCAGCGATTGCCTCAGAATTTTTTGCTAGAAATAGCTTTGCAATGAAAAGACTTAATGATGAATTTAATGTTAATTTTGTAAAATACCCCAAAGAACTTCTTAAATCACTTAGAGAAAGATCAGTAGATGTTGTAAATGATTATGCCAATAAAGATAGTCTTGGTAAGAGAATACATGAAAGTATAATAGATTACAGAAAACTATTTATGTTTTGGTCAAATTATTCTGAAAAGAGTTTTTTAGAATCGCGAATTGATTTATAGTTTTTTTGGTAACCATGTAATTATTTCAGGAAATTTATACAAAATAACTAACAAAATAATTTGTATAAAAATAAATGGAATTACTCCATAGTAGATATCAGCTGTTTTAATTTCTTTTGGAGCTACGCCCCTTAAATAAAATAATGCGAAACCAAAGGGTGGTGTTAAAAAACTTGTCTGTAAATTAATAGCAAACATCAACGCTAACCATATTGGATCATAACCCATTGAAATAAGAGATGGGCCAACAATGGGAACTATAACAAAAACTATCTGAAAGAAATCCAAAAAAAAGCCTAAAATAAATATTGTGATCATAACTATAATTAAAGAATTTATTTTCGCTCCAGGTATATCAGTGAGAAAGTTTTCAACAATTAAATCTCCACCAAAACCACGAAAAACAAGGGAAAAAAGTGATGCACCAATGAGTATGAAAAATACCATTGCATTAATTTTTAGAGTTTCAACACATGAGAGCTTTAAAATTTCAAAATTAAGTCTTTTTTTTGCGAAAGAAATTATTACTGCACCTAACGCGCCTAATGATGCAGATTCAGTTGGAGTTGCAATTCCAAAGAGTATTGACCCTAGAACTGATATTATGAGAATTATAGGAGGAAAAATTACACTGAAAATTTCTTTAAAAGTTATATTTTTTCTATGGGACTTTATTATCGGAAAATTATTTGGTCTTAATAAAGAACAAAGTATTATCCAAAAACTATAAAAAACTACTAAAATTAACCCCGGAAAAATTGCTCCAGCAAATAAGTCTACGCTACTAACAGGATCCGGAGCAAGATTTCCAGAAATCTGTGAAGCCTGTTCGTTAGCTCCTTGAAAGATATCAGCTAGGAGGACTAAAACAATTGATGGTGGAATAATTTGACCAAGAGTGCCACTGGCACAAATTACCCCAGCTGAAACCTTTCTATTATAATTCCATTTTAACATTAGAGGAAGGCTAAGGATTCCCATTGTTACAACTGTTGCACCTACAATACCAGTTGATGCGGCCATTAGTACTCCAACAAATAAAACGGAATATACAAGACCTCCTCGAATATTTCCCCAAAGTCTTGACATATTTTCAAGAAGAGAATTTGCAATACCTGATTTTTCTAACATAACACCCATATAGATGAATAATGGAACTGCTATCAAAGTTTCGTTGGTAATTATTCCAAAAACTCTATTAGGTAAAACGTTAAGAAGAACCAAAGGGAATAAATCCACAAAATAACCTAAAATAGCAACAAAAATTGCTGTTCCTGCTAATGTTAAAGCTACCGGATAACCTGCTATTAAAAAAATTGCTAAAAGAAAAAATAGCAAAAAGGAAAAAAATTCATGAGAAATTAGATTCATTTAGTTTTCCTTAAAAAATTTAAAATTTGTCTTAAAAGTTCAATAAACAGGAGAATACCAATTAAAAAAATAAAAAATTTCAATAAAAAAATATACGGCAACCCCCCAGTTTCTTTTGAGCTTTCATTAAGTAAAAAAGACCTATAAAAGTAGTCGAATCCATTAAAGATTAAAATATAACTTAAAGGTAAACCGAAAAATAACGCCCCAAAAAAATTGATTTTTTTTTTAATTTTCTCTTTGTATGATTTATATAATAAATCTATCCTTACATGTTCGTCTGCATTTAAAGTATAAGCTAAACCTAGGAGAATAAAAATTGCATGAACCCAAATATATAAGTCTTGAAGCCAAATAAAACCTATTGAAAAAATATATCTAAGAATAACAGAAATTGATACTAAAGTTACTAAAAACAAAATAAGAAAAGAGCTAAATTTTCCGGAATTTATTACGATTAAATTAAGAGCTTTCTTAAGTTTTTCTAGCATGAAAGGATAGTAATATATTTTCAGTAATTGACAAATTTTAATAATTATTTAATTTACTTTATAATGAAAGTTTTAAGGTCAATAAAATCAGCTAAACAAAGACATAGAGACTGCAGAGTTGTTAAGAGAAAAGGCAGGTTGTATGTCATCAACAAAACTGATTCTAGGTTTAAAGCAAGACAAGGCTAGTTAATCCTTGCAATTCTTAAATTATTTGTTGAGCCTGAAACCCCTATGGGTGCACCAGCAGTAATTACAACATAATCTCCCTTTTTTACAATCCCCTCTTTTTTTGCCAATTCACACGCATTATCGATCATACCTGAAAAACTTTTAGGTTCTAGTGCATGTATGGTATGAACCCCCCAGATTAGTGCTAGTTGTCTGGCAGTGATTCTCTCGGGTGAAAGACCAATGATGGGTACTGTTGGTCTCTCTCTTGCTGCTCTTTTTGCAGTAGCTCCTGATCTAGTGTATGTAAAAATAGCTTTAGCAAAAACAGTTTTAACAACCTGCGAGGCAGCTGAGCTTATTGCGTCAGAGGTAGTTTCTTCTAGTTTTATTTTTTTGCTTTCTAAGATTTGTCTGTAAGAAACATCATTTTCAACACCTCTAATTATTCTGTTCATAATTTTTACAGATTCAATAGGAAACTTTCCAGAAGCAGTTTCTGCTGATAGCATAAGACAGTCTGCAGCGTCAAAAACTGCTGTTGCAACATCTGATGCTTCTGCACGAGTGGGTGAAGGTGACTCTACCATTGAATCAAGCATCTGGGTTGCGACAACGACTGGAATTCCAAAATCTCTGCATGATTGCACTATTCTTTTTTGTATAATAGGAACTTCCTCTGGAGGCATTTCAACACCTAAATCACCTCTAGCTACCATTGCAGCATCACAACATTGTAATATTTCGTTCATATTTTTAATAGCTAGAGGTTTTTCAAATTTAGCCATTATTCCTGTTTGGCTTCCAACGTACTTTTTTAAATCATTTAAATCTTTTGCTTTTTGTACAAAGGAAAGTGCAATATAATCAAGGCTTAAATCAAGACAAAACTTTAAATCTCTTACATCTTTTTCTGTTAGAGAAGACATCTTGATAAAAGTTTCAGGAATGTTTACACCTTTTCTATTGGAAATTTTTCCTCCAACTAAAACTTCTGTTATTATTTGATCAGATAAAACCTTGTTGATATTAAGAATAATTTTTCCATCATCAATTAAAATTTTGTTATTTTTTTTTACGGATTTAAAAATCTCTTTATGAGGAAGAAAAACTCTATTTTGGTCACCTTCCTTGGAGTTTAAATCTAAAATAAATCTTTGATTATTTTTAAGAACTGCAAATGTTTTCCTAAATAAACCAATTCTAATTTTTGGGCCTTGTAGATCCCCAAGAATTGCAATAGGTCTACCCAATCTTTTTTCATATTGTCTGATATGAAAAACCCTTTTTCTATGATCTTCATGAGTTCCATGACTAAAATTTAATCTAAATATATCTGCTCCCGCCTGAAAAAGAGAATGTATTTTAAGTGGAGAGGATGAACTTGGTCCCAGAGTAGCAATTATTTTAGTATTTCTTTTCCTGAGCATAACTTAATTTATTGATTATTATAGTTAACAAAATAAAAATTGTTATCTTAAATTATGAAAAAAGTTTTTTCAGCAAGTGAATTTGATAAAAAATATAGCAAAAGGCATATAATATTTTTATGCGACCACGCTTCTAATCATATACCTAAGTCTTATAAAAGCCTAGGTTTATCCAAGAAAATGTTAAATTCGCATATTTCTTGGGATATAGGAGCTAAAGACTTATGTATAAAATTAAGTAAAGAATTGGGACAAAGTTATTTTTATGCAAACTTTTCAAGGTTACTTATTGATCCAAACAGATACTTGTTTTCTGATGATTTAATTGTTTCTAATTCATGGGGACAATCCATACCGGGAAATACTGGTATCTCTTTAAAGAATAGAAAAAAAAGAATAGAAAACTTTTACAATTGTTACCATGATAATTTGAAAAGATTTATAAAAAAAAAAAAAGCTCAACATAAAAAGATTTACTTGGTAGCAATTCACTCATTTACAAAAAAAACTTCCACAGAAAACAGGGGAATTAAAATAGGTTTGCTATACAATAAAAATATTCAACTTCTTTTGTATATACAAAAAAAACTTCAGGAAAAAAATATTCACTTTGGTCGAAATTTCCCTTATTCAGGTTTTTTCTATAACTATACGGTAGATAAGCATTCAAATAATGGACTTTTGGATAATATTTCAATTGAAATAAGAAACGATTTGATTTGTAAATCAAAAGGAATTAAAAAATACAGTAGTATATTAATAAAAATCTTTGAAAGTTTAATTAATGATAGATAAGAATGAAAAAATTAACCTAGAGGCAGCCACATTTAGAAGATTGGTTGATCATCTTCAAAAAAATACTGACCTTCAAAATATTGATTTAATGAATTTAGCTGGATTCTGCAGAAATTGCTTGTCGAAGTGGATGGTCGAAGAAGCAGAAAAAAAAAATATGAGCTTAGATTATGAGGAAGTAAGGAATGAAATATACGGAATGAATTATTCTGAGTGGAAAAAAAAATATCAAAAACCAATTGATTAATGAATTTTCTTATTTCAGGTTCTGCCGGCTTTATTGGTTTTCATCTTAGTGAATTTCTTTTAAAAAAAAAACATTCTGTTCTAGGGATTGATGATTTAAATAATTACTATGATGTAAGGCTAAAAAAATCTAGATTAAATTTATTAAAAAAATATAAAAATTTTTTTTTCTTTAAAAAAAAAATCGAAGACATAAAAATTGTAAATTTTTTTAAAAAAAAAAAAATCGATATTATTATTAATTTAGCAGCACAAGCAGGTGTTAGACATTCATTGGAAAATCCATACGTTTACGTCAACTCAAATATTCTTGGTCAGGTTAATATGCTTGAACTGGCTAAGGAGTTGAAAATAAAAAAATATATTTATGCCAGTTCTTCATCTGTTTATGGTGGAAATAAGTCTCTACCTTTTTCAGTGAAGGATAGAGTTGATAATCCTATATCGTTATATGCTGCTTCAAAAAAATCAACGGAACTTATTGCTGAATATTATTCACATTTATATAAGATTAAATCTATAGGTTTAAGGTTTTTTACAGTTTATGGACCATGGGGAAGACCAGATATGGCAACATTTATTTTTACAAAAAATATTATTAATGGAAAACCGATAAATATTTTTAATTATGGAAAAATGAAAAGAGATTTTACTTATGTGGATGACATCGTTTCGGGTATTTACGGGTCTATTAATTTAAAGATGAAAAAGCTTCACAAAGTTTATAACTTGGGTAATAGTAAGTCAGAATCTTTGTTAGAATTTATAAAACTAATTGAAAAAAATTTGAATAAAAAGGCAAAAAAGAATTTTTTACCTCTTCAACCTGGTGATGTGCCTGCAACATTTGCAGATATATCTGAAAGTATCAAAGATCTAAAATTCGCTCCTAAAACCAAAATTAAGGAAGGTATACCTAGATTTATAGAATGGTTTAAAAAATACTATAAACTCCTGTAAAGTTTATTTATTTGTTCCTTGTAAAAATCTAGAACTTTTTTTCTTTTGACCTTCATTGTTTGAGTCATCAAACCATTTTCATAAGAAAACTCTCGATCGAGAATAATAAATTTTCTAATTCTTTCAATGGAATTAAGGTTTTTATTAATCATTTCTAAAACTCGTTTTAAATCATTAGCATTATATTCCTCAGTAATTTTTATTAAAGCAATTAAATATGGTCTATTGTCACCATAAACAACCGCTTGAGAAATTTCATTACAACTCATTAAAATATTTTCTATTCTTTGACCAGAAATATTGTCTCCACCAGATGTTATAATTAGATCTTTTTTTCTTCCAGTAATTATAATTCTTCCTTTTTCATCAATTTCACCGAGATCTCCTGTATGAAGCCAATTATTAATTATAGTTTTTTTTGTAATTGTGGGTTTTTTCCAATAACCTTGCATTAAATTTTTTCCCTTCACTAATATTTCACCCTCATTAGAAATTTTTACTTTAACATCACGGACAGGTAGTCCAACTGTTTGGGGTTTATTTGAAAGTTTTCTGTTACAGCTTATAAGGGGAGAAGCTTCAGTTTGACCGTAACCTTGAAGTAAAGTGAGGTTCAGTTTATTAAAAAAAATACCAATCTCAGGGTTCAGTGCTGCTCCACCAGAAACTAAAATTTTGACTTCTCCACCAAAAATGTTTTTTATTTTATTTTCTAAAATTAATTTTATAAAAATTTTTGAAAGAAAACTTTCTATTAGATTCTGTTTTTTTTTTTGAGTCTAGATTTTCAAAAATAATTTTTAGAAAAAAGGAAATTACAAGATTTGATTGGTTAATTTGTAATTTAATTTTTTTAAAAATATTTTCATACAACCTGGGTACAGCAGATAAGATTGTTGGCTTAATTTCTTTAATTTCATTTAATAATTTATCCATAGAACTACAAAAATAAATTTGGGCACAAATTAAAATAGGAAAGTATAAACCTGCCATTCTTTCATAAGAATGAGATAAAGGTAAAAAAGAAATAAATCTTTCATTGTCAAGCTTAAATTCATCCATGATTTCTAGTGCCCCAAAAAGATTGTGCATTATTGATTCATGAGTCAATACAACACCTTTTGGGTTTCCTGTTGTACCTGAAGTGTAAATTATTGAGGAAATATGTTTTTTTTTTATAATGCTACTCTTAGTCTTTGCTATTTTTGTTTTTTTTAAAATGTTCTCATAGTTTTCAAATTGATAAGAAGTTTCAATAGTTATTATTTTACTTTGACTGATTTTTAAAAAAGATTTATTTTTTTTATAGACACCATCATTTTCTAGAACCACAAACTTGGGTTTGCAGTCATTTATTATAAATGTGTTATCATGTTGATTATTTGTTACAAAACTTGGGACTGTTATTGCGCCAACAGACATTATTGCTAAATCAAACTCAACCCACTCGAGTCTGTTGTTTGACAATAAAAAAACTCTGTCACCCTTTTTAATTCCATTATTTAGGAAATGATTTTTTATTTTTTCTATTCGTTTTTTCGTTTCAATAAAACTATTTGATATCCAATTATTATTTTTTTTAAAAAAAAATGTTTTATGGTGCGGTCTTATATTTACATAAAAGTTGAATATATCGACTAAGCTTTCTGAATTTTTTAAAATACTTGAAATTTCAGTTTTTTTTGTCATTTATAAATTATAATTTCTGGAATAAATTTATGAATCTACCCACTTGGAATCTTAACGAATTTTACTCATCATTTAAAGATAAGCAAATTAATAAAGATCTTCACAGTCTAAAAAAAAAAATTAGCCTTTTTTCGGTCAAATATAAAGGAAAGCTTGGAAAATTAAAAAAAACACAGTTGATCAAAAGCTTAATTGAATTTGAAAAAGTTGAAGAAATAATTTTAAAACTTAGAAGTTATGCTTACCTTGTATATTGCACTGATCAACTTAATAACGACAAGGCTAAGTTTTATCAATACATTGAAGAATCTGTTCTTGATTGCCAGAAGGACGTTATATTCTATGGTATAGAATTAAACAAACTTAGTGATAATAAAACATTAGCATTTTCAAAAACTAAATATAAAAATTGGGTTAAAAACCATAAGAAGTTTAAAAAATATCAAAAATCAGAAAATATAGAAAGAATTTTAGCTGAAAAGTCTCTTACAAGTTCATCGGCCTGGATTAGATTTTTTGATCAGATAATGACACGCTTAAAGTTTAGAATTAATGGAAAAATCTTATCGGAAGCGGAAATTTTAAACCTATTAAGTTCACCTAATAAACTTGAAAGAAAAAATGCTGCCGAAGTTTTTGGTAAAACCCTTAAAGATAATATTTTTAATTTTTCGTTTATAATTAACACAATTTCTAAAGATCTTGATATTGAAAAAAATGTCAGAGGTTTTGAGCATTCCGAGTCTTCTAGACATCTTTACAATCAAATTGAAAAGTCTGACATTGATTCTTTAGTTAAAACAGCTACACAAAATTATAGTGATATTTGTCATAGGTATTACAAATATAAAGCTAAATATTTTGGAGGAGTAAAGCTTAATTACTGGGATAGAAATGCACCATATCCCGGTTTTAAAGAACCAAAAATTTCCTGGAATGAAGCTAAAGAAATTGTCATTAGGTCTTATACATCTTTTGATATAAGATTTGGTAAGATTGTTGAAAAATTTTTTGAAAATTCATGGATTGATGCACGCGTTTTAAAAGGAAAAACATCCGGAGCCTTTTCTCACCCAACAGTTCCAAGTTGCAACCCAAAAATTCTATTAAATTTTCAGGGTAAAATAAGAGATGTAATGACATTGGCTCATGAACTAGGTCATGGGGTTCATCAGTTTTTGGCCAATAGTAATGGAGTTCTACTTGCAGATACACCTCTTACACTAGCAGAAACAGCTAGTGTTTTTGGGGAGATGTTAACTTTCAAGTCACTTTTAACTAACGCAAAAAAGCTTTCTGAAAGAAAACTCTTGTTGAGATCAAAGATAGAAGACATGTTGAATACTGTCTTTCGTCAAATTGCTTTTTTTAAATTTGAGAGAGAATTACATTTAAAGAGATCTGATGAAGAATTAACAGATGATCAGATTTGTGAAATATGGATGAACACACAAAAGGAATCTCTTGGGAATTCAGTTATGTTAGGAAAAAACTATAAATATTTTTGGGCCTACATTCCTCATTTTATACACTCTCCATTTTATGTTTATGCATATGCGTTTGGTGATTGTCTCGTAAATTCGTTATACTCAAAATTTGAGGAAGGAAACCCTTCATTTAACAATAAGTACTTTGATTTACTAAAATCAGGTGGTTCAATAGATTATAAAAGTCATTTAAAAAATTTTAATTTAGATCCAAAAGATAAAAATTTTTGGCAGCTTGGTATGAATTTAATTAAAAATCTTATGGATGAGCTTGAAAAATTAGGATAGGTTGTGTCAATGAAATTAGTAGTACCAAGAGAATTATACGAGAATGAGAGTAGGGTTAGTATAACTCCTGATATTGTTCCTTCTTTGATAAAGATGGGATTCAAGGTTTTTGTTCAATCAAATGCAGGTTTGGGTTCATCCTATACTGATGAAGATTATAAAAAAAGTGGAGCAGCTATTTCCTCAAAGCTCAATGAATTATATTCAAAAGCAGACTTAGTTATAAAAGTTCAGAGACCTTCAAAGCATAAACAAACGGATGAGTTTAAATTTCTTAAAAATTGTAACTTAATTACACTACTTTACGAACAAAAGTTTAAAACAGAATTTTCTTCCCTAAAAAAACTAAATATTAATGTTTTTGCACTTGAGAAGATGCCAAGAATTTCAAGAGCTCAAAGTATGGATGTTTTATCCTCTCAAAGTAACTTATCAGGGTATAAGGCAGTAATTGATGCAGCTAGCTTGTTCAATAAAGCTTTTCCTTTAATGATGACTTCTGCGGGTACCGTCGCACCGGCAAAAGTTTTAGTAATTGGTGCAGGAGTGGCTGGTCTTCAGGCAATTGCTACCGCCAAAAGACTAGGTGCGGTTGTTTCCTCTTTTGATGTTAGAGCTTCAACAAAAGAACAAGTTGAAAGTTTGGGCGCTAAATTTATTCAGGTGCAGGAAAAGGGTGACTCAGGAGAAACTGCAGCTGGTTATGCGAAAGAAATGTCAGCAAATTATAAAAAAAAACAAGCAAAACTACTTGAGGATAGTATTACAAAAACAGATATTGTTGTTACGACAGCATTAATTCCAGGAAAACCTGCACCTAAATTAATTACAAAAAAAATGGTTGAATCGATGAAAGTTGGAAGTGTAATAATTGACCTAGCCTCTGAATTTGGAGGAAACTGTGAACTTACAAAACATGGAGAAGTTGTAGACCACAAATCAAAAAAAATTGTTGGGCCCACAAACCTTCCATCAACTGTTTCACAAGATTCTTCTAGACTATTTGCTAAAAATGTAATTAACTTTTTGATGAATTCATGTGAATCTGGTAAATTTTCTGATTTCAACTGGGCTGATGAAGTTGTAAAAGAAACTTGTGTGGTTCAAAACTTGAAAAAATGAAAGTAAATATCTATGGAAAATATTGATCCTATTATAAATTTATTAATGATTTTTGTTCTTGCCTGCATAATTGGATATTATGTAATTTGGGGTGTAACTTCAGCTCTTCATTCTCCTCTCATGGCTGTAACAAATGCTATTTCCAGTGTAATAATTGTTGGAGCAATAATTGCTGCTGGACCTGAGGAAATAAATTTTTCTTCTATAATGGGTTTCTTGGCTATTGTTCTGGCTTCAATCAATATTTTTGGTGGATTTGTTGTTTCTCATAGAATGTTATCAATGTTTAAAAAAAAAGATAAACAGAAAGAAAAAAAATGAGTGAAAACTTTACAGCTATTAGTTACTTGATTTCAGCCATATTTTTTATATTAGCTCTTAAAGGATTATCTCACCCAGAATCGGCCAGAAATGGCAATGTTATGGGAATTATAGGCATGATAATAGCTATTGTTACCACTGCTTTTAACCCTAACGTATTGTCCTATGAAATGATTATTTTGGGAATATTAATAGGAGGCGGTATTGGAACATACATTGCGCTTAAAATTGAGATGACAGCACTTCCTCAACTTGTCGCTGCTTTTCACTCATTGGTTGGCCTTGCCGCCGTATTTGTTGCAACAAGTGCATTTTATTCACCAGAAAGTTATGGAATTGTTAATGAATACAATGAAATATTTGCCTCTAGTCTGATTGAAATGTCTATTGGAGTTGCAATTGGTGCAATCACTTTCACAGGATCAATAATTGCTTTCCTAAAGTTGCAAGGTTTAGTAAGCGGAGCTCCTACTATTTTTTTTGGACAACATTTTTTAAATTTAGCAATTTTCATTTCCTTGCTCACTCTGACGGTAATTTTCACAATTAATTCTTCAACAGATATCTTTTGGATGATTGTAGGTCTGTCTTTGATTCTTGGTATTCTTTTGATTATACCAATTGGTGGTGCAGACATGCCGGTTGTTGTATCTATGCTCAACTCCTATTCAGGTTGGGCAGCAGCTGGAATTGGTTTTACTTTGTCAAACCATCTGTTAATTATAGTTGGCTCCTTAGTAGGCGCCTCTGGAGCGATATTAAGTTACATAATGTGCAAAGGAATGAATAGATCATTTATCAGCGTTATTCTTGGTGGATTCGGGGTAGAGGAGGGTGTCAGTGTTAATAAAAATGAAGGTAAAACAGTCAAGACAGGAAGCCCAGAAGATGCTGCTTTTATAATGTCAAATGCCAACAGTGTAATTATAGTTCCAGGTTATGGAATGGCTGTTGCTCAAGCTCAGCATGCTTTGAGAGAAATGTGTGATATTTTAAAAAAAAATGGTGTTACAATTAAATACGCTATTCATCCAGTGGCTGGAAGAATGCCTGGACATATGAATGTTTTACTGGCAGAAGCTAATGTACCTTATGATGAAGTTTTTGAGCTGGACGAAATCAACAGCGAATTTTCCAACGCCGATGCTGCATTTGTTATCGGTGCTAATGATATAACTAACCCTGCAGCGAAAACAGACAAAACAAGCCCTATTTATGGAATGCCTATTTTAGATGTTGAAAACGCAGGTACCGTTTTGTTTATAAAAAGATCAATGGCGTCAGGCTATGCTGGTGTTGATAATGAGCTTTTTTTTAGAGACAATACAATGATGCTTTTTTCTGATGCAAAAAAAATGGTTGAAAATATTGTTAAAAGTTTAAATTGAACTATGAAGATGGAGACTTAATAACCCTGAATCTCAATTCTTTTTCTTAGCATTTTTTTGAATCTTCTAGTGGATTCATTAATTTGACGGGCTTTTTTCTCTGACGGTTTTTCATAGGCTCTCCTCTGCTTCATTTCTTTGAAAACACCTTCTCTTTGGAGCTTTTTTTTCATAGCTCTAATAGCCTTCTCTAAATTATTATCTCTTACTTGTACTCTAATAATTTTGAATCTCCTTTTTATTGAAATTTATTTATATAAGATATATTTTTAATGTAAACTTTTTTTTTAAATGAAAAAAATAAAAATTGATAAAAAAAAATTTCTTCTAAAGTTGCTTGAGAACTTTTCAAGTTCCTCAAACTTAGATAATGCTATATCAAATACATTATCACAAATGAAAATTGGAAAGGATAGAATCGATGAAGTAAGGTCTGAGTTACTTCCTAATGGTTTTAAATCATTGATGCTAGAAGTTAATGAAATAATAAATGAAAAAATAAAGAGTGAAAAACTTCCTAGAAATTTTAAAAACTTTAGAACTCATGAGAAAGTTATTTATTTTGTTATGAGAAGGCTAGAAATCTTTAACGAAATTTTAGATAAATATAAGTTTTTTAAAGAAACACTTAAGCCGTTCATACTTTTAAATACGAGCAAGACCTTATTTCAAATTTCCGATGAAATTTGGTTTTTATCTGGCGATAAATCTACTGACTATAATTATTATACTAAACGATTCTTATTAATGAAAATCTATGCACTTACTTTTTCATTTTTTATATTTGACAGATCTGAAAAATTTGAGAGTACAAAAAGATTTTTAGAAAAACAAATAGAACTTGTTCTTGGTTTTGGCAAATTGAAAAGAAAATTTAAAAGAAAAACTAATTCTTAAAAGTATAATGTCCCATTTTTCTTAGTTTTTTTACTTCTTCTTTAAAGTAGTCATAAAATTTATATTTTTTTGATAATTTTTTTTTTTTCTCATAATCTTTACCAATAACATTTATCATTTTGCAACTATCTAAGGGTTCTGGTTGAACTAACTTTTCCCTAAAAATAGAAAAAATTAGACTTTCAAATTGACTGTATTTACAAAAGTCTAATGACCAATGACCAGAATTATGTGGCCTTGGTGCTAACTCATTTATTAGTAATGTATCATCTTTCATTAAAAACATTTCAATTGCTAGTATTCCTTGTAGTTTTAGTTTTGTTGCTATTTTTTTTGCTAATAAAAGAGCTTCATTTTTAATTTTATAACTAATCCTAGCAGGATAAATACTTTCTCTTAAAACCGAATTTTTATGTATATTTTCAACAGGAGGATATAGAATTGTATTTTTTTTTGAACAGCAAACAATTACTGATATTTCTTTTTTAAAATCTAAAACCTCTTCTAGAAGATAACCTTTTAAATTATTGTTTTTTAAATTATTTATATTTTTATCACTAATTAAGAACTGACCCTTTCCGTCATAACCCATTTCACATGATTTTAATATACCAGTTCTACCAAACAATTTAATGTGACTTTCAAGATTACTAAAGTTTTCAATTTTTTTAAATTTTGCTGTTTTAACTCCACTAATAGAGTTTAGAAATTTTTTTTCTTTGAGTCTGTTTTGTGCTATTTCTACAATATACGAAGATGGAAATACTTTTTTTTTATTTTCTATTTTTTTTAAAACTGTAATTGGAATATTTTCAGTCTCGATAGTAAAGAATTCCGAAGAGTTTATAAACTTATCCATGAGATTTTGATCAGTAAAACTACCAATTAAAAAACTATCGCAAAACTCTTTTGCACTAAAATTTTTGTTATCAGAGAACACAGTTGTTTGAATATTATATTTTTTAGCGGCCAGACAAATGAACATTCCAAGTTGTCCTCCGCCTAATATGCCTAGACTATTTTTCATTAATAGGTTTTTTTATAATAGACTTAGTTTGTTTGGATCTAAATAGTATCAGTTTTTTTTTAATATCTGGGTATTTATTACCCAATATTGCAGCCGCAGCTAGAGCTGAATTAATAGCACCGGCTTTCCCAATGGCTAAAGTTGGTACAGGTATACCTGCAGGCATCTGAACTATAGATAATAAGCTGTCGAGACCTTTTAACGTTTTTGATTCAACCGGAACTCCAAGAACAGGTATATGAGTCAGAGAGGCTATCATCCCTGGGAGGTGAGCTGCACCTCCTGCACCTGCAATCACAACTTCAATATTAGTTTTTTTTAAATTTTTAGCAAATTCATATAACCTGTCAGGTGTTCTGTGAGCAGAGACAATTTTTTTTTCATAACCAATGCCTATTTTTTTAAAGATATTTTCACAATAGGTTAAAGTTTTCCAGTCCGACTGACTTCCCATGACAATAGAAATAAAGATTTTTTTTTTCATAATTACAAAATTAATAGTAGATTAAATTTATAAAAGATAATAACATAAAATTATGAGTCGGCTTGCAACAAGACAAAAAAAAATCGAGTCTTTAATGTCTAAACACCAACATTTCGAAAGTATTTTAAATCAAGTTAACAAAAGTATAAGTGTTGATGATTTGGTCATCACAGATATTAAAAAGAAGAAGTTAAAGATTAGGGACGAAATTCTGAGATTAAATAAATAGCTAGGCCTGTTTTTCTTGGTGTTTTGTTATTATTGTCTCTAATTCTTCCCTAGAACATAGTCCCAGTTCTGAGGGGTTCTGTGCTCTTAAATTTTGAATGTTCCAGTATGACCTGTCTTTTATGGATTGAACAGTTTTCTTAGTAGTTCCAATTACTTTACATATTTTTGCATCAGGAAGGTCAGGAAAATTTTTAACCAACCAATATATACCATTTGGTTTATCCGCCCTTTTTGATAGGGGGGTGTATTTGGCACCCTTTGTTTTTGATTGTGGAAGAGGAATTTCTGAGGTTTTAATTTTTAAATGAAGATTTTGATTTTTTTCGCACCTTATAATTTCATCTTTTGTGAGTTCTCCATTTTCAATTGGGTTTCTTGGAAGCATTCCACTTGAAACTTCACCGTCAGCAATTGCTTGTACCTCTAATAAATGTAACCCAACAAAACTGGATATTTGATTGAACGACAATGAAGTATTTTCAATCAACCAGCTTGCTGTTGCTTTGGGCATAAGGGGTTTTCTCATATTTCTTCCTTAAATGTTAAGAACTATTTTACCTATATGTTTGCCTTCATCGATTCTTTTATGAGCAATAACAACATCTTCTAAATTATAA
This sequence comes from Rickettsiales bacterium, assembly GCA_002689325.1. GTDB lineage: Bacteria > Pseudomonadota > Alphaproteobacteria > Methylaequorales > Methylaequoraceae. Next base: position 7,242 of record NZFP01000022.1, on the reverse strand, counting down.
ACAGAGTCAATAAAAATTTTAATTTTTCCTTTTTCTATTTCAGGAAAAACAAATTTTACAAGATCATTTAAAATTTTACCCTTGAATGAATTATTCCGTATTCTTAAGGTTGAGCCAGTTATTGTTAGTCTTTTGAGCATTACTTTCATAAAATTTATCTCAGTTTTTGCTCCCTTTTGAAAACCTATGTTAACTAACTTTCCATCATTATTGAGAAGATTTATATTTTTATTTATATAATCTCCACCAATAAAATCGAGGATTAAATCAACACTACTAATTTCTGAATTTTTAATTTCTTCAAAAAAGTCAGTTTCATTATAGTTTATTGTTTTGTTGACTCCAATTTTTTTGCAAAAAGAAACTTTTTGGTTATTTCCTACAGTTGTAAAAATGTAAGAATCAAATAATTTGGCAATTTGTATTGAAGCTATCCCTATACCACTAGTTCCACCATGAATTAGAATTTTTTGTTTTTTTTTTAATTCGCCTCTCATTATTATATTTGACCAAGCTGTAAAAAAACATTCTGGAATACAGGCTGCTTCGTCAAAAGAGATATTTTTTGGTATATGAAAAACTGAATTTTCGTTAGCTTTACAAAACTCAGCATATCCTCCTCCATTTACAAGTGCACCTACCTTGTCTCCTACTAAAAAATTTTTTACTTTATCCCCAACTTTTTCAATAATACCCGATACTTCTAAACCGAGAATTTTTGAATGCCCGTGAGGTGCTGGATAGTTACCTTGTCTTTGAATAACATCAGGTCTATTTACACCTGCTGATCTAACTTTAATGAGAACTTCGTCCTCGTTAATTTTTGGTACACTGGTTTCGATTAGTCTGAGTACCTCAGGTCCTCCTGGTTCGTCAAAATCTACGGCTAGCATTGAGAACTATTTTTTGAAACCAAGGTTTTTGAATTTTTTTTGAAATTTTGCAACTTGACCATCGGAATCAAGGATTTTAGAGGCTTCTCCAGTCCATGCGGGATGAGATGTTGGATCTATGTCTAACTTAAGAACATCTCCTTTTTTGCCGTATGTAGACCTTGTCTCAAAGGTGCTTCCATCGGTCAGTTGTACTTTAATAGTATGATAATCTGGATGTATTTCTTTTTTCATAATTCTTGACTCGTTTTATATATTCATTAGATTAAATTTGCAAGCTTTAACATAAATTACAACTAGTGATAAATAATTTTCAAAACTTAGCAAAAAAAACATTAGATGATATCTTTAATATTGCTGAAAAAAAATCTCCCGATTTTGATGTAGATTTTGAAGGAGAAAATTTAATGATAGAAATTGATAATTCTACTTTTGTATTAAGTATACATAACCCAACTCAACAAATCTGGATGTCATCACCTGTCAGTGGCGCACACCACTTTGAATGTAAAGAGGAGGGAAGTAATTATCAATGGATTAGTACTAGAGATAATTCTATTGATTTATTCGATAAGCTAGATATGGAGTTATCTTCTTTTTTATGATTAAAAAAATTCAAAAAATTTTTAAAGTTGAAAGTTTTTCTAGATTAATTTTAATCTTTACTGTTTTTGCAATAACTGGATCGTTATCAGTTTATTTAGGAAAATATGTACTTTTATTTTTTTTCTCTGAAAATTTAGAGAAAAATTTTTTTTACTGGTCAATAAGAATTTTGATTATTTTTCCTTTGTATCAAATTTTACTCATTATTGTTGGAACAATATTTGGAGAGTTTAAATATTTTTGGGAAATGGAAAAGAAAATACTTAGACGTTTTGGCCTATTAAAATCATAACCTTTTCCTCAGAAATTTCCTAATTTCAAAAACTTTGGCATAAATAATGCTGTTTTATTATTAAAACCCATTTTGGAGATTTCAAGTTGTTATCTGTATTACCTTCAGTAAGTGATAGTTTAAGTAAATTCAATCTTTCAATGACTTTAATGGATACGATTGTAGGTTTTCAATCTGGACATGACGTCAGTTACTGTTTATTAAAAAATGGAAAGCCTTTAATTCACGAGGAACTTGAGAGGTTTACTAGAGTAAAAGAGGAGCTCGGTGATGGACTGAAGTTTTTTTTTGAAAATTCTTCTAAAGAATTACAAAAAAAATCTAAATTTTTTACATTAGGAAATTTTGGTGGAAGGGATAAAAAAAAATGGCCAAAATGCAATGATCCAAATTCTCAATCTTTAATGAATTTAATTATCGATAATAATCAAGGAAAATATTTTGAGTTATCTCATCATATGTGTCATGCAGCAAATGCTTTTTTTTCAAGCAATTTTGATAAATCACTTATTCTTACAATTGATGGTGGAGGATTAGAAGAAAAAGATATTCTTACCGCAAGTACTATTTATATGGGAGAAGGGACAAAAATAGAAAAAATAAAAGTTTATGATTTTTATAAATTCAATATGGCGGTTTGTTGGAATTTTGTTACACAAATTTTCGGCTTATCGATTGGTTTTCCAAAAGGTAATCAAGCTGGGACTGTAATGGCAATGGCTTCTATGAGTAATAGTACTAAATATGTTGAACCATTGATGGACATGATGACTAAGAAGAAAGACATCCAAAGTTACTTCCTTGATTATAAAGAAACTGCAAAACGAATATTTAATAAATTGCAATTTAGTGAGAAAGAAAAATTTGATATTGCCTCAAGTCTTCAAATTGCTTCTGAAAATTTAGTTAAAGAAGAATTAAATTTTTTTGTAAAAAAGTTTAAACCAAAAAAATTGTGTGTTGCTGGAGGTTGTGCATTAAATTCAGTTTTGATAGGAAAAATTCAGAATTGGTTTCCTCAAATTGAAAATGTTTATGTTCCACCTGTTCCCTATGACAGTGGTTTGGCGATAGGTTCTGCTCAATTTCTTTGGCACCAGATTTTGGGTAATAAAAGAATTAAATGGAAGGACAATTTCACACCATATCTTGGAAGAAAATATAATGAAAATGATATAAAAAAAGCACTAAAGAAATTTAAAGATTTTATTACATTCTACAAAGATGATGATGAAAAAGTTTTGAAACTGCTTGATGATCAACAAATTGTGTCTGTTTTTGGTGGTGGCTCAGAATCAGGACGTAGAGCTCTTGGTAACAGAAGTATAATTGCAGACCCTAGAAATGAAAAAATGAAAGAAATAATTAATAAAAAAGTTAAACACAGACAATGGTTTCGTCCATTTGCACCTTCAATTTTAAAAGAAAAGGTGACTGATTGGTTTGAAAGAGATATTTCAAGTCCATATATGACTCATGTCATTAAATGGAAAAAAGATAAAAGGAAATTGGTACCTGCAGTTGTTCATTTTGATGGATCTGCGAGGCTACAAACCGTTTCTAAAAATGATAATTTTTGGTACTACAACTTTATTAAGAAATGGGAAAAAAAGACTGGCGTTCCTATTATTTTAAATACAAGCTTTAATGATTCAGAACCAATAGTTGAATCCCCTGAGGATGCAATAAGATGTTTTTTGAAAACAAATATAGATCATCTTTATTTTCACGATTACCAAATTTTAGCTAGCAAGCAATTAACTAAATAATTTGAACTTTAATTTATCTTGTTGTTAATTTAATTTCTATTCTCCTATTCTTTTCATAGGCCAGTTCACTTTCATCTAATACTAGCGGTGAATACTCTCCAAAACCAGCAGCAACCAGTCTGTTAGGAGGAATACCTTGTTCTATGAAAAATTTCACTATGTTAATCGCTCTTGAGCTTGATAAATGCCAATTTGATTTGAATCTTTCGTTGTAAATAGGAATTTTGTCTGTGTGTCCATCAATTCTGAGGATCCAATCTATTTTTTTCGGAATTTTTTCTGAAATCTTTTTTAGGCTTAATGCAATATTGTAAAGTTTTTCTCTACCAGTTTCCTGAATAAAATCAGAGCCAGATTCAAAAAATATCTCTGAGGGAAATATAAACCTATCGCCAGAAACGATAATGTCTTCTCTATCTCCAAGAGCTTCTTTGATTTTTTTAAAAAATTCTGATTGATATTTACTTAACTCTTGAAGTTTTCCAGCAAGTGCTTGATTAAGTTTTTTTCCTAAATTTTCAATTTTAACTTTATTGGTTTTATCCTTTTCCTCAGCAGCAATTAAAAGGCTTGAGAGTTCATTAAGCCTTTTGTTTAATTTTTCAATATTTCTTTTCATTTCAAACATATCAACTTCATACTTTTTATTCTCTAATGAAAGTGTTTCTAATTTTTCGTTTCTTTTTTGAATATTTTCTAAAAGATTACTTCTTTCTTTTACGAGATCGTTCAGCTCTTTATTCTTCATTTTTAAAATATATTGAGTTTTGGATAAGTTTTCGTTTAGAGAATTTTTCTCAACCACAAGATTTTCAAATTGACTTTCTAATTTTAAAAACTTTTTCTCAACTTCATTCTTTTTTTTTGTTACACCACCTAGTTGTTTAATTAGATTGTTAATTTCATCATCAAGATTTGATATTTCACCTCTTTTAACTTCTAATTGGTCATTAAAATAAATCTGAGTTATAGTTGAAATTAATACAGTAAAAATGGTAACAATTAAGAGTGTACCTAGAACATCTACAAATCCTGGCCAATAATTAACTTCATAAAGATTTTTTCTTGTTGTCCTCACTATTTTTTACTTATATTGGCTATTGTTTTTGATAAAACCTTAATTTCTTCTTTAATGTCATTATTAAGTGAAATATTTTCTGATAAAAACTTATTTACCTCATAAATTGATTTTGAAATAGACTCTTGATGAATATTTTGTTTATCAATAACTGATGTAGATTTTTTAAGATTTTCTGTAGTTACCTCTATTAAAGATTCAAGATAAGCAGGTGGTAAATTTTTTCTTTCAGATTCATCCATATTAATTAGAGTAAACTTTGTTTTTTGAGATAACTTTTCTTCTATTTCGTTATAAAATCTATTTTGTGCCTGTCCTGACTGAATATCAAGAAAGCCAAGAATTAACGAACCTCCAAGTCCAAACAAAGACGAACTAAAAGCAGTACCCATACCACTTAAAGGCTCCTCTAGCCCTTGCTTTAAAACTTGGAAAAGTTTTTGAGTATTTTCTGAAAAATCAAGACTTTTGACTGTGATTGCAACTGAGTTAATTGTTTCTAAAAGTCCCCAGAACGTCCCTAATAAACCTAAAAAAACTGATAAACCAATGAGATATCTTGATATTTCTCTGTTTTCAGAAAGTCTTCCATCAAGGCTCTCCATAATTGATTTCATTGATGATTGAGAAAAAATAAGACTTCCTGACTGTTCTCTGAGAAATGTGTCTAAATATTTTAGAAGATTTGGAGACTTTACACTAAGTTTAGTTTTATTTCCTTTCAGTAAATGGTTCAACCAATTAAGTTCATTAACTAAAATAAAAAGTTGACGTAGAACATAAATGATTCCACAAAATATTACTATTAAAATTATTGAATTCAGTGTTTGATTAGTGAAAAAAAAAATTTTTAAATCATCAATATAAAAAAAGAGGGTGGCTGAAACTAATATTAAAAACATTAGAATTCGCAGAATATATTTGCCTATAATTTTCATCAAGTGTCAATAAAAATTAATGTTAGCTCATTTTTCCAATTTTTTGAAATATTTCTTTTATTTTCGATCTTTATAGAAATTCTATTATGAGAGATTCCATGGTTTATGAGAAAAGTTCTCAAAAGTAGTGCTCTTGTTTTTTGTTTTTTTTTTTCAACTAGTGAATTTTTAATTCCTGAGGGGGTAGATGAACCAATAATAATTTTTACAGGTTTATCCATAATTAAATTAACATATTCCCTAATTCTTTTTTTTTGTTTTAAACCTAAATCAATCTCATTTTCACTGAATATTAATATTTCTCTCTTTTCACTTGATTTAAATTCTTTGACTTGTATTAAAGATTGAGGAGAACTCAGAGCTGCCACCATATCACCGGCTAAACTCTTCTGGGTATTGTTAATATTTGCATTGTCATCCTGATTTTTTTTATTAGGAAGCTTTTTTTTGTTATCTATCATTTTAAAATCTTCAATTATTTGATCTTTTTTTAGAAAAGACTTTTTTAAAACATTTTCATCATAAAAAAGCTTTGTATCATCTTCTTGAATTTTTTGAACATTTTTTGATTCTTTAAAGTAAGAGAATCTCCTAGCCATGATTTCTTTTTCTCTTTTTTTGGCCAATTCATCCTTTTTTATTTTTTGTTCAATATTATTTTTAACCATTTGGACATCTTTTTTCATCTCGATAATGCTGTCCTTTTTTCTGCCTGATTTCATTTGACTAGATTGTAAACCAGACTTATTAATAACTGTAATTTGAGTTACTTTGTCGCTTGGCAAAAGAGCTTTCTTTTTGGTATCAATAATCTCTTTCTTTTTTTTTTCATTTTCTAATGTTCGGTGATCAACATCTTTTTGTTTAGATGTTTTTTTTAAGAAATCATTTTTTTTAGATATTTTTCTTTTTTCTTCTATTTTTTTCTGTTCGATTAATCGTCTCTCTAATTCTTTACTTATCTCTATTTCCTCTTCTTTTCTTTTTTTTTCAGATATTTTTCTTTTTTCTTCTATTTTTTTTTGTTCAATCAGACGTCTCTCTAATTCTTTCCTTCTTTCTCTTTCCTCTTTAAGTTTAGTTTGCTCAGCTAGTTTTTCTAATTTCATTTGTTTTCTTTTTTCCTGTTGTTCTTTTTTTATTTGTTCTCTTAGTTTTTTCTCTTGAATAATCCTTCTTTTCTCATCTAGTTTTCTTTGTTCCTCTTCTTTTTTTGCTAATAGTTTTCTTTCATCTCTTTCTTTTTTAAGTTTTTGTTGTTCAGCAATTTTTTGTTTTTTTAATTCAATTCTTTTTATCTCTGTTTCCTGCTTTTTTTTTATTTCCTCAGCAATTTTTTTCTTTTTTTCGACTGTAATTTTTTCTTGTTCTGAATATTTCTTTTTTAAATCTTCTCTCTTTTTTTTCTCTGAAAGTATTTTTGCCTCTTTTGACTCCTTTATTTGCCTTTCTTTTTCGGCTTTTCGAGATTTTTCAATTTGTTTTTTTCTTTCTTTTTCAGCCTTCTTTTTTTGTTTAAGTTCCTCTAGTTTTTTCTTTTCTTCAGCTTTTTTTAATGCCTTTTCTTCTTTTACTCTTTTTTTTTCTGCTTTCTTTTCTTCTTGCAATCTTTTCTTCTCAGCTTTCTCTTGTTGTTTAAGCTCTTCTAGTTTTTTCTTTTCTTCAG
>NZFP01000021.1 GCA_002689325.1 Rickettsiales bacterium | reverse complement strand
TTTATTGACATAATTAAAACTAAATTGCAAGAAACTAAGATTTAAATATCAAAAATGCATCCAATTTTACAACTAATAATTTCTTGTTTTCTATTTTCTATATTAGCAGCATTAATAAAATTTAATGCAAATTTCATTCATCCGACTGAACAAGCTTTTTTTAGAAATTTATTAAGTTTTTTTTGCTCTTACCTTTTTTTTTGAGACAAAATCAAATGGTTAATAATAAATCAAATTATAAACTTTTGTTTTTAAGGGGTCTTTTTGGTGGAATAACCATGATTTTAATTTTTACTGCTTACACCTTAATTCCTTTATCACAAGCAATGGCAATAAGTTTCAGTACACCTCTTTTTATGTATTTCGGGAGTATTTATTTTCTAAAAGAAAAAATAGATAAACAAAAAACTATTTACATGCTCTTGGGCTTTATCCTGACCTTAATAATCATTAGACCAGATTTAAATTTACAAATTGGTAGCATTTTTGCCATTATTTCTTCAATAACCCATGCGATTGCAGGGCTACTTGTTAAAAAGTTATCAGAGACAGAAAATGTGGTGACATTAATGTTCAGTTTGGTATTAATGATGACTCCTGTTACATTTTTTCCTTCTTTATATGTTTGGGATACTCCATCAGATTTTATGGTGGTTTTTTTACTTATAATTATTGCAGTAACTGCAACACTTGGAAATTTTTTTTGGACTAAAGCTATTAGCATGACTACAATCACAAATCTAATGCCATTTGACTTTTCAAAACTTATTTTTGCAACATTTCTTGGTATTATATTCTTCAATGAAAAAATTGATTTAATTACAATTTTTTGTGGGTCTGGAATAATAGTTTGTAATTCGTTAATAGGAAAAAAAATCAGTAATGAAAAAGAATAATTTTTTTTTTCAATTGCTAAGTTGTTTTTTGTTTTCCTTACTTGGTCTTCAGATTAAGTTTTCTGCTGATCATAATTCTATTGAGACAATTGTATTTTATAGATCTTTAATTGGGACAATTGTTTTATATTGTTTATTCATTTTTTATAAAAAAAAATTAACTATAATTGCTAATAAAAACATTAAGTTTCATATTTTGAGGTCCTTTTTTGGAGTTTTAGCAATGTACTTTGGCTACAAGGCTCTAACCTTGATACCTCTTTCGTTAGCAAGTACAATTGGTTTTACGAAAGTTTTTTTTGCATCTTTGATGAGTTGGTTAATTCTTAAAGAAAAACTAAAATTAAAAAATTTTTCACTTATCTTATTGGGTTTTTCAGGAGTATATCTTATAAGTCTCCCATCAACTGTTTCTGAAATTGATGGAGTGATTCTTAGCCTTCTTTCTTCAATATTTGTTTCTGGTGGAATAATTGTTGTTACATATTTAACCAAAAAAGAAACAACAATGAATATTCTTATATTTCATTCAGCAATCTCCTCAATTCTTACTTTTTTAATTTTCTTTGATGGAATTTCTTTCGATATTAAAGAGAGTTTTTATTCACTTTTTTTTCTTACGATAACAGCAATTATAGGCCAATATTTTAACATCGAATCGTATAGAGATGAAAAAGCTAGCTCAGTTATTTTAGTAAGTTATACCAGGATCATTTTTTCAACAGCTCTCGGCTTTTTATTTTTTAATGAAAAAGTAAGTTTTACAGTTTTATCAGGTATTTTAATAATAATTGTAACTACTTTTTTTGTTCAAAAACTTCAGTTTAAAAAAAACTAAGGGCAAGGAAAGGGATTTTCATCATGAATCTCATCTATTTGCTTTAATAAATCAGAGGAGAGTTTAATGTTAACACTATTAATATTTTCTTTAAGCTGCTCAAGGTTTGTTGCTCCGATAATATTACTTGTTAAAAAGTCACGTGAATTTACAAAAGCTAGTGCCATTTCCGATGGTGAAAAATTGTTCTTTCGTGCTAAATCATTAAATTTTTCAGAATACATTAAGCCTTTTGGTTTTGTATATCTTGTGAACATGTCACCAAATAAAGTCAATCTGGCTCTATCTGGCTTTGACCCGTTGTCATACTTCCCACTGAGCATACCAAAACCTAGAGGTGAGTAAGCAAGAAGTCCACATTTTTCACGAATCGAAACTTCTGCTAGCCCAACCTCATAACTCCTGTTAAGAAGAGAATAGGGGTTTTGTACTGACATAACTCTGGGTAAATCAAATTGTTCTGCTAATGATAAAAATTTCATTAAACCCCAGGGTGTTTCATTAGAAAGACCAATATACCTAATTTTTCCTTCTTTCACTAAGTCTGCAAGAACTTCTAATTGAATTTTTATGTCTATGGAATCGTCTTCCTCATGGTGATTATAAGTTAGTTGACCGAAAAAATTTGCTTTTCTATCAGGCCAATGTAATTGATAAAGATCTATGTAGTCTGTTTTTAACCTCTTTAAACTTCCATCAAGAGCGGTTGTTATTTGTTCTTTATTTAGCCTAGTTTCCTTGTTTCTAAACCACTTCATTCCAGAGCGACCAGTTACTTTTGACGCTAAAATCACCTTATCTCTGCATTTACGTGAATGAAACCAATTTCCAATAATAGATTCTGTAGAACCCCATGTTTCTTTTCTAGGAGGAACTGAGTACAATTCTGCTGTGTCAAAAAAGTTCACCCCTTGGTCAAGGGCATAATCCATTTGCTCAAAACCATCGTTTTCTGTGTTTTGCTCACCCCATGTCATTGTTCCCAAACAAATTAGACTAACATCTATGTCGGTATTCCCTAGTTTTCTAAATTCCATTTAACTTAACAATTTCCTTGATTTTATAAAAATGTAACATATTTTTACTATTAACAATTAATAGTATATTATATACATAAATAAACCATTTTAAATAGGAGTGTGCAATGGCTTATGACTTCGAGAAAAATGTTAGATCTAGAGTTGATTCTGCAGAAATAGATCTCGGCTTAAAAGCATATATGAATAAAGTTTATTCTTTTATGGCCTTTGGTCTGGCATTAACAGGTGCGTTAGCACATTTAACTGCTAGCTTAGCTTTCGACTTCTCAACTAATACTATGACTTCTTTTGGTGCCGCTATTTATGCTTCACCATTAGCGTTTATTATTATGCTATCCCCTTTAGCTTTTATAATAGCCTTAAACTTTGGGGTAGCAAAAATGAAAGAAAGTACCGTACAGATACTATTCTGGGCATTTGCCGCTGTAATGGGGTTATCACTTTCGTCAATTTTCATTCAATATACAGGTGAATCTGTTGCAAGGGTTTTCTTTATATCAGCAGGTGCTTTTGGTGCTTTAAGCTTATATGGATATACTACAAAAAAAGATCTTTCCGGCTGGGGTTCTTTCTTGTTCATTGGTTTAATTGGAATACTACTAGCTTCAATAGTCAATATTTTCTTACAGAGCACAGGAATGCAATTTGCAATTTCAGCAATTGGCGTTCTTGTTTTTGCAGGTTTAACAGCCTATGATACTCAAAGAATCAAAGCAATGTATTATGATGGCTCCGGTCAAGAAGGAAAGAAAGCCATTATGGGCGCTTTAACCTTATATTTAGATTTTATTAATCTTTTTATAATGCTTATCCAATTATTTGGACAAAGAAGATAGTAAGTAATATTATTAGTCGGTAGAATTAATTTTTCTACCGACTAAAACTTTTAAAATCTTGAAAAACCTCAAACTCCTTTTTTCTTTTCTCGTACTATTCTTACCATCAATAACACTATCAGAGTCAACTCCTGAAAAAATTCATTTTAATGTTTATAGGAATGACTCATTAATAGGGTATCATAATTTAGATTTCTATCAGACAAATAGTTTAGTAGAGTCAAAAATTCAAATTAAATTTGAAGTTACTTTTCTTGGTTTTGTTGTATATGAGTATCTCCACAAAAATAATGAAAAATGGATGGATAACACACTAGTGTTTATGGAAGCCAGTACCGATAAAAATGGTGACTTGTTGGACTGCAAAGTTAATAAAAAAGAAAACAATTTTAAAATTTTAGGGACTAACGGCGATTTAATGCTTGATAAAAAAATCACACCCACAACATACTGGAAATTTGACCAATTAATTACTGGAGAGAAAAATAAAGTTTTGAACTCTCAAGATTGTAGTTACATAAATTTTGAAATTAAATATCTCGGAGATGAAATGATTTATGATAACTCACTTAAAGCTTCACGTTATAAATTATTAGGTAAAGAGTTTACTGGTGATGATGTTAATATTGACATATGGTATAAAGATAAAAAATGGGTGAAAATGATTTTTCTAAAAGATGGGAGTACGATTGAATATTTTTTAAAGGAATATGACTCTAAAAAAGAATAAAGTTGCATGGATTACTGGTGGGGGCACTGGTATTGGAAAAGAACTTGCCTTAATTCTTGCTAAACAAGAATATGACGTCATTATAAGCGGAAGAAGAAAAGAGAAATTAACAGAAACAGCAAATTTAAATAAGAAAAGAATTCATCCTATTTCTTTGAATGTCAATAACTCAAATCAGTGTCTGAAAGTTTCAGAGTCCATTTACAAAAAATTTAAAGAAATTGATTTACTTATTCTCAATGCTGCAATTTATAGTCCAGGATCAATTACAAAAATTTCTACAGCAGAGGCCAAAAAAGTTATAGATATAAATCTTTTGGGTGCAATCAATTGTCTTTCGCCTGTAGCCAAAGTAATGCAAAGAAATAAAAAAGGTCACATTGTTTTTGTATCTTCCCCAGCAGGTTATCAAGGGTTACCTGGTGGAGGATTTTATGGTGTATCAAAATCAGCCCTAACTTTTTTAGCTGAAACTTTAAACATTGAGTTTCATAAAAGTAAAATCAAAGTACAGGTCGTAAACCCAGGTTTTGTAAAAACACCAATGACAGATCAAAATCCTTTTTTTATGCCCTTTTTAATGACACCGCAAGATGCTGCAAAAAAAATTTACGAAAAACTAGAAAGTAAAGAATTTGAGATTTATTTTCCAAAAAAACTTATTATTCCCATGAAATTATTAAGGTTATTACCCTACAGAATTTATTTTTTTTTGATTAAAAAATTAATAAAGCTTCCCTAATGAAACAAGCTTTAGACAAATATCTTAGTCACTTTGAAAGACTTCAGGACAATAAAATAGATGACCTTTTATCTACAGTTTCTGAGAACTTCATATTTGAAGACCCATTTCAAAAAATAAAAGGTAAGAATCAATTTAAAGCTTTACTTAAAAAAATGTTTAAAATGCTAAAGGAGCCAAAATTTAAAATCATAATGGTTTATGAACATAAGCTTGTAAATGTTGTTAGGTGGAACTTTAGTTGTGAGTTTTTAAAAAAAAAAATCACATTTTCAGGTATGAGTGAAATTTATATTAGAGGAAAATTAGTAACAAAACATGTCGACTATTGGGACTCTGGTAGAAATTTTTATTCTCACCTTCCTATAATAGGATCAATTTTCAGAAGAATTCACAAATAGTTAATTGATTTTTAAAAATGTTATGGATACCACTCCAATGTTAAGACCCCACTTCTTTACTTCTGCCCTATTCATAAGAATATTTCTGTCTTGTAAAAACATCCAATCATCAAAATCAACCAAAATAGTACCATCACCGACTTTTAAATTTAGCTTATATTTCCAGTTTAAAGCATTACCTTCAGATATTCCTTTGGCTTCTCCAACAACATCTGAAGCAGTTCCAGTGTATTGTTTATTTCCTAAGATCTTAATGGTCCAAACTCTTGAATCTTGTTCTCCATCATCATAAAGGAATTTTTCATCTAGGGTGAGCGTATCAGATTCTAATGTACCAGTGATATCAACTTTAAATGTTCTCTTTAAATTACCAAATCTATCATGAAACATTCCCCAGGCTTCTGTCTTACCCTCAAAATAATCCTCTAAAGAAAATATTGGCTGACTACCCTTGAACTTTTCTATATTCATTTGACTACTACACGAACTAATTAAAAAAATAAAAATAGTAAAAAAAAGTTTCATCATTATTAAATTTATTTAAATAATATCAACCATATATTTTTTTTTGAATTTTTTGAAGTTCATTTTCTTTTAATTTAAAGTTCATTAGTAAATAAGCAGCTAGAAGCTTGAGTAAAATTGGTGCTAAAGCATAAGAAATTATTATAAAAAGTCTAACGTTTGCATTAATTTCTCCCTCTGTTTGGAAGTCTAATACTCCCATAATCCCAAATACAAAAATACTTACTAAAGCAAAAGCAAATTTATTTAAAAAGGTAATAATTGAAAAAAATACACCGGATATGTCCTCACCAAACTTGCCGCGATGCAAATCAGTTATATCAGCCAGAATAGAAGGTGGAATTATTAAATCAGCACCCAGACAAAATCCAGTTATACAAGAAATTATAATAAAGAATAGAAAGTTACCATTTTCCAAAAAAAATATTAAAAGAAAAAAAAATGCCGACAAAAATAGAGAAAGACACCATACTTCTTTTTTTCCATACTTTTTACTGATAATCGTCCAAAAAGGAACACCAATAATTGCAAACAAAAAGTAAAAAAACAAAGTTGTTTGTCTGTTTGAATCATCACCACCTAGAACATAAGTAATAAAGAAGGCAAATAACACCATCGGAAATACATTTGCTAAATTATTTACAACTAATACAAAAAATATTCTGGAAAAATGTATATTTTTTTTAAGGTTTTGAATAATTTTTTTGAATTTAATTTTTTTTTTATTTATCTTTCTATTTTCCGGAATCAAATTACAAAATAAAACTAATCCCAGTAAACCAAATAGTAAGGAAATAAATACAATATTTTCTAGTAACTTTTCGTTACTAATACTAAAAAACATTGGGATACCAAGAGAACAAAAAAGTCCAAGTAGAATAAAAAATTCCCGAATTGCACTAATTTTTGTTCTTAAAAAATAGTTTTTTTCCAGATCATACCCAATCGACAAATAGGGAATTTGAAATAACGTCCAACCAAGATATAAAATAGACAACCAAATTAAGAGTAAAATTTCTTGATCTATATTTTCTGTCAAAAAAAGTTGTGTAAGAGCTACGCCAGATAAAATTCCACCTAATATTAAATAAATCTTTCTAGAAAAAAAATTTTTGTCATTCAACCACCCTACAAGTGGATCTGTGGTTATATCGATGAGCTTTGATAAAAAAATAAATATTCCAATTACTGAAATTTCAAAACCATGAACCTCTGCAAAAAAAGCAGGGAGCATAATCATTACAGGAAAGGTTGGAATTGAAAATGCAAACGCCGGGAATGCATAGATTATGTTTCTAAAAGAAATAAATTTCAATCTAGGCTTTCTTAATTAAAAATTGACCAACATTAATATTTCCGGATTTAAAACCTCCTTCACAATATCCCAAGTAATAGTTCCATAACCTTTTAAAACTCTCACTGAAACCAAGGTTTTTTATACAGCCCCATGAATTTTCAAATGACTCTGACCATATTCTTATTGTTTTGGCGTAGTCATTTCCAAACATTTTTTTATCTTTAATGTGAAGGCCTCGAGAAGTTATTACCTTATTCATTTCTTCCACTGAGGGAAGCATACCCCCAGGGAATATGTAGGTTTGAATAAAATCTGGAAACTTTTTATATTTTTGAAAAAATTTATCGTCAATTGTAATTGTCTGTAGTCCAATTGATCCATCAGTCTTAAGATTTTTCTTTAAAACATCAAAGTATTTTGACCAGTATTTTTCGCCAACTGCCTCAAACATTTCTATAGAGACAATTTTATCGTACTTACCAGTAATATTTCTATAATCTAGAAGTTTTACATTAACTTTATCTGTAAGCTTATCTTCAAATATCTTTTGTTTTGCTTTGTCATATTGCTTTTTTGAAATTGTTATTGCTGTGACATTTGCTGAGTAATTTTTTGCTAGGAAAGAAGAAAAACCTCCCCAACCACATCCTATTTCAAGTATTTTGTCGTTTTCTTTTACACCTGTAATATCCGCAAGATTTTTATATTTATTAATTTGACCTTTGTATAGATTATCTTTTGGATTAGTAAATATAGCTGATGAATACGTCATTGATTCGTCTAACCACTTTTCGTAGAACGAATTACCGAGATCATAATGAAAAGATATGTTTTTTTTTGATCCAGATTGACTGTTTTTTTTTAAATGATGCTTAAGCCTTAAATACAAAATGGTAAACCATTTTCCTCTAACATATTTTGAAAACTCATGAAAATTTCTTGCACCCCATTCAAGAAAGTCAGTAAGATTAGATGTTTCCCAATTGCCTTCAATATAACTTTCAGCCCAACCAAGGTCGCCTCTTAAAAAAAAATCGTTAATACATTTATCTTTTAAAATTTTTATTTCTGCATCAGGTCCCGGAAGCTCTCCTTTAAAAAAGAATATAGACTTTTTGTCCTTATAAACACTTATTGAGCCAAATTTACTCTGTGCTAAGACTTTTAAAAATAAATTTAACTTACTTTGAGTATGAAAAAACATTTTATATCAGCCCTATGAAAAAAAATTTTTTGGTTTTTTTGGTTTTTTTATATATGTTGCACCCTTTATAAAAAGTTTCAAGGCCTCAAAGTGTATTCCAATTGTGACCTTCAAATTTTGAAAAATATTTCTAAAAAATGATATTAAAAGACTTCTATCATTCATTTTCAACGATCTTCCCTTAAATGATGCTTCAAAAATTTTTTTATTATTAATATTATAAACTATAAATAAACTTACAAAATTACTGTTAATACTAAAAGTTATAACATAATGGCCATTTATATTAAAAAAAGGAGAAACGTGAAATCTTTTTTTTATAATATTTTGTTTATTTATTGCGCAATAATAAGAGTGTCTCTCGTTAAAGGTATTACTAACCTCGTAAATTATCCCAATTGGTTTACCTTTATCATCAAAACCTACAAAAACTGTTATTGGATTAAACACATAACCTAAAATTCTAGGCAAACAAAACGACTTTATATCATAAATATTTTTTTTCCCTTTTTGTGAGAATTTTTTTTTTAATTCTTGATATATGTTATTTAATTTTTTACCAACCTCTCCATGATCTTTGTCGTAAAATGAAAACAAATTAAATCTGTTTTTTTTAAAAAATTTATAATTATTTTTAAAATTTAATGAAAACCAAAAATAACAAAATTGATAACTAAAACTATGAGTAAAAGGTTTATACCTTGTATGTGAAACGATTCCTTCAAATAAGGTATCAGAAACGTTGTTAATTTTTTTCATTGTGTATTTTTAATATATTTTTTACAACATGTAACGCGGAAGTAATTCCATCCTCGTGAAAACCATAACCTAAATATGCTCCACAAAACCAAATATTTTTATTACCTTGTATTTTTGTTATTTTTTTTTGATTTTCAAATGTATTAAAATCAAACAATGGATGATCATAGTAAATTTTCTTAAATATTTTTTCTTTAGAAGGTAAAATAGACGGATTG
The DNA here is from genome assembly GCA_002689325.1 of Rickettsiales bacterium. GTDB lineage: Bacteria > Pseudomonadota > Alphaproteobacteria > Methylaequorales > Methylaequoraceae. Next base: position 1,190 of record NZFP01000021.1, on the reverse strand, counting down.
AGTGAAACAAATATATTTAAATTAGTATTCAGTTTTTGAAGCTTATTCATCCAATATGTTACGTTTACCCCGCTCATCTTAGTTTTATCTTCTATATAATTCCAGCTTGACCATGCTTTTTTTGATTCTGGCATTAACTTGTGATCAGAATGAACATAAACTTTGTTATGAGTATATCTTATATTTTCAAATATCTTTTTTTCTTCCTGTCTTAAATTTATTATATTTTTTACCTGATCTGAATGAACTGCAATAATTAGATGATCATATTGCTTTTTTTTTCCCATCACATCGAGAAAAATTTTATTTTGTTTACTGTATAAAAATTTAACAGAGCAATTTTTGTAGGATGAAATATTTTTTGACTTGAGAATTTTTTCAACATAATTTTTACTTCCGCCCAAAACAGTTCTCCATTTTGGACGATTAAAAATTTTAAGAAGCCCATGATTTAAAAAAAACATTACAAACTTCTCAAAAGGATATTTTTTTACTTCATTAATTTCCGAGGACCAGATGCTCGCTGCCATTGGATAAAGATGTTTGTATTTGTAAAAATCAGAATAATTTTTTAAATCCAAATATTCCTGAATTGTATAATCTTGATATTTTTTAATATGCTTCTTAGCCAACAAATTAAAAGAAACAATCTCACATAACATTCTCCAAAAATTAACATTTAATAAATTTTTTCTTTGAGAAAATAATGATGATAAGTTAGTTCCTGAATATTCAATATTGTCAATTTTATTTGAAACAGCAAAAGACATATCACTTTCATAAGATTTAACATTTAGCTCGTTGAAAAGATTACATAAATTTGGATAATTAATTTGATTGAATACTATAAAACCAGAATCAACATTAATGGTTTCTCTGCCGCATTTGATTATTTGTGTGTGGGTATGTCCACCAAAATAGGAGTTTTTTTCAAATAGATCTACTTTAAAATTCTTAGATAAATAATACGCACACGATAGACCAGATATACCACTACCAATCACCGCAATCTTAAAATTCCTCATTAAATTATATTATGAAAAAAAAAATTGAAATTAAATTAAAAAAATCAATATATTGTTTGACAACAATCACCAATAACTATATATTGTTATAGGGCTAGTATGATAATAACAAAATTTTGTGCAATAACATTCTCATCAATATTTTTGTTGTTACTAGTCTCAAGT
>NZFP01000020.1 GCA_002689325.1 Rickettsiales bacterium | reverse complement strand
TTAAAGCTGAAGCAATAAGTGTAGATACACTTAATGATGAAAAAGAATTATTCTCAGCACTTAAATCTAAACGCATGGAACTGGCTCGTAAACGACACGTTCCTGCTTACATAATATTTCCTGACACCACTCTTCATCAAATGCTACTCCATAAGCCCCAAACTCTTGAAGAGATGGGGAAACTTAATGGAGTTGGTTCTCAAAAGTTAGAGAAATATGGTGGAGTTTTTTTAGAAGTCATTAGGTCTTTTTAATAACACCTTAATGTCCCAAATGAATCTGTTGAGCAAGGTAAAAGACGATGGAGAAACTTGGGAATGTATGTATTTTTTTAAAGAAATAAAAGAAATTTCAATTCATATAAAAGATTTTAATAAGTTGCTATCTTATGGGGAGGAAAATAAAATATTTAAATTTAAAGTTCTCGATGAAAATAAAAGTAATTTACTTATTCAACATTTTAAATTATAGCAAATTCCTGTGTTACCCCTGTGTTACTTTTTGCTTAAAAAACGCATATTTTTAAGCTTTTGTGTTACCAGTGGCCTATGCAGTAAATCTGGCTGAAAGTCAATGTGAGGGTGAATTAGAGTGGTGCCGCTTGAGAGATTTGAACTCCCGACCCACTGATTACAAATCAGTTGCTCTACCAACTGAGCTAAAGCGGCATAATTATTTTTAATGACATAAATCTTTCAATTAATCAATATATTTTATTGCTGATTTTGTTGTTGTTCATCATAATTCTCAAACTCTGTTTCAGAATTTATTGTACCTGGTTGAGAAAAAGAACTGGGTGTACATTTTTTAAAAACAACCTGCTCAAATAGAGATTCTTTGCATTTCACCCAAGGGGGAGCACTTTTGTTTTTAGAAAACCAGTAAGAACTAATCATCAGAATTGTAATCAGAATTATGATTATCCACATACTTCTAGACATGATTATAGTGAAACAACGTTATTTTTTTGGGTCGGAATTTGTGACTTAATCTTATTAATAATGTTAGATTGTTCTTTAAAGTAAATAAGCTTAGGTTCGTGTTCCTTGGCTTTATTTTGATCAATTTCTGCATAAGTACAAATAATAATAAGATCATCTTTATTACCTTGATATGCAGCCGCACCATTGAGTGATATAATACCTGAACCTTTCTCTGCCTTTATAGCATATGTTACAAATCTGTTCCCATTATTGAGGTTATAAATATGAATCATCTCATATTCGTTAATTGAAGCAGCTTCTAACAATTCCTCGTCAATTGCGCATGAACCTTCATAATCGAGATGAATTTCTGTAATTTTAGCTCTGTGAAGCTTTGATTTTAATATTTGAATCTTCATTAAATATACTAAAAACATAAAGCTGATGGATAATCAATAAAAAATATATTAAAATAAATGGTTCATGAAATTACGTAGATGGCAACAAAAAGTAATAGATGAATTTCCTGATATAATAAAAAATTATCGGAAGTTTATTTTAAAAGCACCAACTGGGGCAGGGAAGACAGTTCTTGCTAGCGAAATTATAAATAGATTCTATAAAAATAAAAAAATAGTTGTACTTTGTCATAGGCTAGTTTTACTTGAGCAATTAGAAAAAGGTCTCTCTAATGAACACAAAGTGAAAAAACTTGGTTTATCTGAATCAGGGAAACCTTTCAGTAATTATGATGTGTTGATTTCAACAAATCTTAGGTCAAGAGACTTTTTAATGAAAGCTATAAGCGATTGTGATCTATTAATTATTGATGAAGCGCATAGAGTTTCCCCAAATGGTCAGGCCTATAAAGAGTTGCTAGATCAATTTGATGCTAATTCCAGAGAAGAATCAAAATTGTTGGGTTTAACAGCTTCACCTGAAAGAAGAACTGGTGATCAAAAAGATCAATTAGGCTTGGCTTTTGATGCAATTATTGATTGTGCAGATATTGAAGAATTAATTAAAGAAAAAGTACTTGTTCCAGCAGAATATAAATCTTTTTTTATTCATGACTTAGAATTAGAAAAGATGGATATTTCTACAGGTGACTTTCCTGTTGAGCAACTTTCTAATGCAATTATAAAATCTTCTATGATTGATTATGCTTGTAAAATTTATATGGACCAAAGAAAAAGTATTAAAGGAAAGCCAATATCTGCATGGTTCTGTCCTGATTTGCTGGTTGCTGAAAAGACTAAAAGAGAAGTCTTGAAATATGACTTAAAAGTTGAGTTGATTACTGCAAAAACCCCAATTAAAGAAAGATTAGTAATATTAGAAAAACATGAAAAAGGAGAATTGGAGTCATTGATCTCTGTTGGAGTATTATCTGAAGGTTGGGATAACCCCAATTGTAATATAATTGTCCACCTAAGACCAACATTATCGAAAGTTTTTTGGGGTCAATCTGTGGGAAGAGGTCTTAGATCCTCAGAAAATAAAGAAAAATGTATTGTTATTGATGTTAGTTCAAACTTTACAACCTTTGGGCCTGTTGAAAAATTAAAATGGAAATTATGGAACCATAGAAAATCATATTTAGAGTTTAAAAATAGATTTAACTGGATAAGTAAAGAACAATTTGTTGAAAACAGAGATTATACTTACCTGCTTTGTGAGGGAATGAATAAAGATGATTTGAGATGTTCTTTGGTTTATAAGAAAAAGATATTATCAGACCAGTCTTGCCCATTATGCCAATCATACGCGTCAACAGATCTATATAAAGACAATAAAATTGATAAACCAAAAAATGATCTTAGTTTGCACAAAGTTTTTTTTGAGAGAGTGCCAAAGATATTTTCAGATATGAATACAAGTATTTGGAAAAATATGGAAGTATCAGCTTGGAGAGATGCAAATATCTATGAAAAACTTTTTTTAAGTTTTTGTTTGGCTTTTGATTTTGTCTCAGGTGAGTCTACAAACTCAGAGAATGAATTTTGGAATTTAACTTTACAAGCAGAGAAAAAAGTAAGGCATTTTCTGTACGAAAGAGAAATTGTAATTCCTCAACAAGAAGAGTTTATTTTCACACATTTAAGTGATGGCCTAAGTAAGGGTAGAGTGATACGACCAGTACAAACGAACTATGGTGTTTCTATATGTGGAGGAAATTTCTCAAAGAATACTAGTGACGTTAACGAAAGAAAGTTCCAAAAAGCACTTCAAGTTGTTGAAAGAATAGCTGCAATGGGTGTGACAAACACTGAAGAGCTTCCGTACTATAAAATTAGTTAAAAATTTCTTTACTAGGATCATATATACAGATTATAGATGCTCCGCTTTTTCTTTTATGAATTATTTTTGATTCTTCTTTAAATATAACTGTATCTTTAAGACTACATAGATTTATAATTAATTCTTCACCAATAAGTTTTATGTCATAATTCAAATAAAGCTTATCCCCTTTATCACATATTTTTATTTTTTCCTTTAAGTCTTTAAAATTTTTTATGATCGAAATTTCACAGACCTTGCTCTTAGAATCAAAAGAAAAAAATACAAATAGAAAACAAATTACAAAATTTTTAAACATTAAATAATTGCTGAAACTTTTCCTAGATGCTCTGTTAATCTCATATTTTCTGAATAGTCTACCGGAACACCAATAATTGCAGGTCCCTTTTGTTTAAATGCTTCCTGAAGTGCTGGTAAAAAATCTTTTGCACTATTAATTTGTGTGCCCCACATATTCATTGATTTAGCAAGTTCTCCAAAATCAGGGTTGTCAAATTTTAGGTCTGAATGCTCTCCACTAAATTGAATTTGCTGTTTCCATTTAATTAATCCATATTCTCCATCTAACCACACAACAGCAACAACATTTAATTTTTGTCTAACTGCTGTTTCTAAATCTTGTACATTCATTAAAAACCCTGCATCTCCATTAATTGACAATAGTTTCTTATTAGGAAAAACCATTTTTGCTCCCATTGATCCAGGCAATGCAAACCCCATTGTACAAAAACCATTTGATATAAGACATGTGTTGGGTGAGGTGCAATTATACTCTCTTGCAACCCACATTTTATGTGCACCAACATCTGATAAAACGATATCATCATCGTCCATAACTTTTCTTACATCAGCTAAAACTCTTTGCGGCTTCATTGGAAAGGAATCATCATCATTATTTTGGTTTAGATGGTTAAGCATAGTTTCTCTTGCCTTTTGTATAGAGTTTACACTAAAAATTGGTAAATTCTTCCTCCCAACTTTTTCAATTAGTGCATTATTTAATTGAAATAGCGCTCCTGCTAAATCTGCTATTATTTCTACATTTGGGAGATAATCCCTATCAACTTCAGCAGGAGTATAATCTATGTGAATAACTCTTTTTTTCCCTTTTTCAATTCTGTTCCATGCTGATGGACTGTACTCAACAAGGTCGTAACCAATCGCAATGACTAAATCAGACTCATCTATTGCTAAATTGTTATAATCTCCACTACCTAGTCCTATAGTAAATAAACTGTGTTTGTCACTTGATGATATAGATCCTTTCCCCATAAAAGTATTAATTACTCCAATTCCTAAGTTTTCAACCAAAACTCTTAATCTGTTAGAAGCCCTCTTTCTAATTGTACCGTTACCTGCTAATATTATTGGATTTTTAGCATTTATAATCATTTCAACAGCTTCATTGATAGCTCTATTATCTGCTGCTGGCCTTCTTGTTAAAGTTGGTTTAATTGGATCGTCTTTTATTTCTTCTTTAGCAATATCTTCTGGTAATTCAATGACTGTTACTCCTGGCTTTTCTGTTTCAGCTACTTTAAATGCTTTTCTAACAACCTCTGTAATGTTTCTTGGAGAAAGGATTGTTTGTGCCCATTTAGAAATTGGGGCTACCATACTTATTGAGTCCATAATTTGATGACTCTCTTTATGTAGTCTATTAGTCGAACCTTGACCAATTATTGCAACAACAGGTGCTCTATCCATGTTAGCATCAGCTAGACCGGTCATTAAGTTAGTTACACCAGGACCAAGAGTAGCTAAACACACTCCAGCTTTACCCGTAAGTCTTCCATAAACATCAGCCATAAAGGCTGCTGCTTGTTCGTGCCTACATAATATAAATTCTATTTTTTTGCTTTTTTTTAGAGAAATCATGAAGTCAGCATTCTCTTCACCAGGAATACCAAAAATTTTTGTTACTCCTTCCTCCTCTAAACATTTAATAAATAAATCTGATGCTTTCATAATTTCTCCTTTTTAAAATTAATTTCTTAAAACCATCATTTTTTCAATTTGCATCTCGTGCATTGTATATTTTATACCTCCTACACCATGACCAGAGTGTTTTAGTCCTGTAAAGGGCATCCAATCAACCCTAAATGCAGTATGATCATTATGAAACACAGCAGAAGCATTAATTTTTTTGTAAAAATTCATTGTTTGATCAATATCATTTGAAAAAATCGATGCTTGAAAAGATACATTGGTGTCATTTGCAATTTCAATAGCTTTATTTATGTCTTCATAGGAATATATGTTAACAACAGGACCAAAAATTTCCATTTTAGAAACTTTATCTGAAAACCTTGGGTTAATTAATACGGTTTTATCAAAACAAGTTTCTGATATTTTATTTCCTCCACATAATACACTAGTTCCTTCTGTTATTGATTCATTTACCCATTCTTGGACTCTATCAACTTCAGATGGTCGGATCAGTGGACCAACTTCTGTATTTTTGTCTAAAGGATTTCCTATTTTTAATGGTTTTAAGTTTTTTTCAAATATACTCAAAAAGTCGTCAAAGATCTTTTTCTGAACAAAAACTCTTTGAACTGAAACACACACCTGGCCAGCATGGTAAAAACCACCTTTAATTAATAGCTTAGAAGCAATATCTAGATTAGTGGTTTCGGTCAAAAAAGTGGGTGCCATTCCTCCATGCTCTAATGCACATCTTGTCCCAGGGGAAAGTTTTGACCTTAACATCCAGCCAATTTTTGCTGAACCAATGAAGCTTAAAAAATCAATTCTTTCATCGGATACTAATTTTTCTGCAAGTTTGAGGTTTTCTGGCATACAAAAATAACATCTATTATCAGGAAGACCTGATTCTAAAAGCATTTCTAAAATTTTAATACAAGAGAGTGGTGTATCTTCAGCTGGTTTAACTATTACAACGCAACCAGAGGCAATTGCTGGAATAATTTGGTGGATAATTAGATTAAATGGATGATTAAATGCACTAATTGCCAGAACTATTCCAATTGGTTCTTTTTGAGTGAAAGCAATTCTGTTGTTTGAGGCTTCATTTATATTCATTGGAATTACACTTCCAGCATCCGATTTTAATACCTCTATAGCTGAATCAACACCTTCAGCTCCTCTATTTATTTCAATTATTGAATCTTGAAGAGGTTTTCCTCCTTCGTTAGTAGCTAATTTAGCCAGTTCATTGATATTTTGTTTTATCTTTTTTGAAAATTTATTTAAAATTTGAATTCTATCTTTTTTTGGAAAACTCACAGCTTTATCTTGAGCTGTTTTATGTGCAGAACTTATAATTTTGTCAATCTCATTTTCATTATGACATTTTATTTTTTTTATAACTTCCAAATTCCAAGGAGATCTTATTTCTAACATTATAAATTACTTATTTGTTTACTTAACAGAGAATTTGATTTTATAATAGACACCTATAATTACAACTAATTAATAATTTGGAATATTGATGCCATCTTTTGATATTGTTTCAAAAACTGATCTAGCCGAAGTAGATAATGCAATAAATAGTGCTATGAGAGAAATTACTGCAAGGTATGATTTTAAAAATAGTCAATCAAAAATTTCAAGAGAATCTGATGAAATTGAATTAATGGCAGAGGACCAATATAAAATTGATCAAGTTCAACTAATATTCAGAACACATTTAGTAAAAAGAAAGGTTTCAACTGGGGCATTTGATTTCTCAAAAATCGAGGATGCTAAAGGAGGAATGTTAAGACAAAAATCAAAAATAATTCAAGGCATTGATAAAGAAATATCTCAAAAAATAAATAAAATTATTAAAAATAGTAAGTTTAAGGTCCAGTTTTCTATTAGAGGAGAGGAGCTAAGGATTACTGGTGCAAAAAGAGATGTACTTCAAGAGGTAATCCAAACTATAAAAAACCTAGAAATAAAGCAGCCTCTTCAATTTATAAATTTTAGAGATTAATTTGTTTTTTTGGCATTAATCTTTCATAACATGATCATGAAAAAAAAAAATAATAACATAAAAGAGCTTCTAAAAGATTCCTCTAACACTATTGTGGATAAATTAGCATCTTTGAAATACGTAACCAAAAAGGATACTTCATTAATTTCATCTGTAATTTCAGATGCACTTAAAAAAAAAAAGTAACTATTTTTGTATTACAAAAAAACAATATCCTTGATGCCAGTCACTATTTTGACCCATCATGAGAGCATTAGATCCATCTTGTGTTGTTCTGATCTCTAGTTTTGATATCACATTTAGTTTAAGATGTTTTAAAGCTGAGATTGTACCGTTACGAACTTGATCCCAATTCCAGTCATCTATAATCAGAATAAACTTTTCAGTTAATGCTGGCTGAGCAATTATTATTCCATCGAAGTGGTCCTCGAAGTGATGTGGACCGTCAAATAGATAAATATTATGTTTACCAATTGATGAGAAATCTATTTTTCTAAAATCATTGTTTATAAAACTGTATTTTGAACCCTTGCCTAGGTATTTCTTAATATTTGCTTTAAAAATTTTTTCAGGATTGGGAAATTCTTTTTCAAAAAAAACCTGACTCCAGTTATCTATGCATGTAATTGTTAAGTTATTCTTAAAAACTGCTGAACATGCAGTAGATCCCAGCCAAGATCCGATCTCTAAATAGGAGGGGTTTTTAACTTTATAAACAAGACTATTTATCAACGATCTATATTTTCTACCCGATAATCCCTCCATTTTTAAAATATCTTTACTAATTTTCCTTGTCAGGGATAAGGAATCCATTAATGCATCTTTAATCTTTATTATAAAATCATCATCTTTCTTTCCTGAAAAAATAATACTAGTTTCATCAACTAAAGAAGAGAAATTTACAATTTGTTTAGCTTTTTTATCTTTTTTAATTAAAAGTTTTCGTTGAATATTATCCATAGAGTATTATTAATTAAATTCATGAAAATATCTAGTTGTAATAATGTTAATGATTTTAGAGAACTAGCAAGGAAAAACTTGCCTTCACCAATTTTTCATTATATTGACGGAGCCGCTGATGATGAGGTTACCTATAAAAGAAATACTTCAGCCTATGATGATTGCTTTTTAGTCCCAAGTGTTCTTAGGTCAGTTGAAACAGTTGATTTAGGCACTAAAATTTTAGGAAAAAAAATTAGTTTACCTTTTTTTTTATCACCAACAGCTCTTCAAAGACTTTTTCATCACGAAGGTGAAATGGCTGTTGCAAAAGCAGCTCAAAAATTTAATACTTTTTTTGGTATTTCCTCGCTGTCAACGATTCCAATAGAAGAAATTAAGTCAATCTCTTCGCCTAAAATTTTTCAATTATATTTTCACAAAGACAAGGGGTTAACAAATTCAATGATTGATAAATGCAAGTCAAATAATATCGATGCAATTGCTCTTACCGTTGATACAATTACTGGAGGAAATAGAGAAAGAGATATTAGAACAGGTTTTACATCTCCACCTAGGCTTACGTTAAAAAGTTTTCTGAGTTTTATGTTTAAACCCAAATGGACACTTAATTATATTTTTAGAAAAAAATTTGATTTACCTTTTCTTAGTGATTTTATCAAAGAAGGAACAGATATCAAGATTTCGGTTTCTGACTATTTCTCTAATATGTTAGACCAAAATATGAGTTGGAAAGATGCAGAAAATATAAAAAAAAAATGGGGAGGAACCTTTTGCTTAAAAGGTATTATGTCACAGGAAGATGCTAAAAAAGCAGTGGATATTGGTGCTGATGCAATAATGATTTCTAATCATGGTGGAAGACAACTTGATGGTTCACGTTCTCCGTTTGATCAATTAGATGAAATTATAGACGCTGTTGGTGGTAAAATAGACATCATTTGTGACGGTGGAATAAGAAGAGGATCTCATATCTTAAAAGCACTTTCAAAAGGTGCTAATGCATGCTCTGGAGGAAGGCTTTACTTATATGCTTTAGCATCTGGAGGTCAAGTTGGTGTAACAAAAGCAATAGAAAATTTAAAGAATGAAGTTGAAAGAGATATGAAGCTAATGGGTGTAACAAAAATAAATCAGCTAAACAGATCAAATCTTAGATTTAAGTAAAATGAAAATAATATTTTTTTTAATGTTAATTTTTACTTACCAGCTAGGTTTTTCTAAAAGTAATGATTCACCTAATCTTGATTTTGAAAAGGTTCAAGTTCTAAGCTGGAGTGATTGGAAAAAGGAATTGAAAGAGACTTTAAAAAAAGAAAATTTTAAAGATTCTACTTTAAAACTTGTTGATGCGATAGATTTTAATCCAAAGGTTATAAAGTTTGATAGAAAACAACCTGAATTTAAATTAACATTTCAGAAATACTTGCAAAGAAATATAACCCCCCAAAAAAAAAAAGAGATAAATAAAATCTATAAGGAGAACAAAGAATTATTACTGTTATTAAATGAAAAGTTTAAAGTTAATCCTACAATACTAGTATCATTGTGGGGAATAGAAACATCTTTTGGTAAACATATAGGGAAGCTAGATATATTGCGCTCTCTTCTCTCATTGGCTTATGACGGTAGAAGACAAGAGTTTTTCTTAAAAGAGTTAAAATTGGCATTAAAAATTCTTGAAGATGGTCATATTTCTCCAAAGGATTTTAGAGGTTCATGGGCAGGGGCATTTGGACAAACACAGTTTATGCCTAGTACTTTTCATAAATTTGCAATTGATTTCGATAATGATAATAAAATTAATCTTTTTAAAAAGTCTGATGCATTAGCCTCTGGAGCTAATTATTTAAATCAGGTTGGTTGGAATAATAATCTATTATGGGGGGAAGAAGTTAATATTACAATTACCGATAAGCTGAGAAATTTATCTCAAAAAAAAAAATATAAAACAAAAAAATTTTGGGAAAGAAATGGTATTTCTTTAAAAAATAATTACAATGAAAGAGTGCTTATGAGACTTGTTATACCTGACTTAGAAGGAAAACAGTTTTTTTTAGTAACAAAAAATTTTGATGTTATACTAGACTGGAATAGATCGAATTACTTTGCTTTAACCGTTTTTTTATTATCCGATGAAGT